>JAFSXN010000124.1 GCA_017444015.1 Lachnospiraceae bacterium
ATAAGCTCAATATCATATCCCATTTCCAAGAAGAGTTTTACGGTAGCAAATTCGTGATCTTGTAAGTGAACGCCGTTCTGCGTTAAGGTTCCTTTATTCATAGTTTCAGTATAGCATAGATGACAGCAGGCGGGAACATATAGGGTGACAATCACCGTTAACATAACTTCCTTCGCCGTTTTTACGCCTTTCCATTACCAATACCCTCAAATTTTCTTATGTTATAAAGTTTGTCCACCCTTTTAAATCAATTTAGACGAATTTAGGTAATGTCAGATGCCAAAATAGGCAAAATAAAGAATAGCGAAAACCGCTTAAAACCTTCGATTTTCGCTATTCTTTAAAGTGGAGACGGTGGGAGTCGAACCCATGACCTCTTGAATGCCATTCAAGCGCTCTCCCAACTGAGCTACGCCCCCGAAAACTCAGGGAAAACAATCTTGCGGACTATGCCGCTTGATTTTTATCGTTCCCCCAACTGATTCTTTATTATTATAACAAAAGCGTTCCAAAATACAAGAAAAAACTACAGAGCTTTCCGCCGCTTTTTATATAGCTTTTATATACGGACGGAAATCCAATGCTTTTACCTCGCCGCTTTCAGCTCCTTTGTCAGGTATTTCACTGCCTCCTCCAGCTGGTTATCGGTGCCGTCCTCCTTATATTTATCGGCATCCCATTCCACCTCGATATCCGGCTGTATCCCTACGCCGTGAATATTATAGCCGTTCGGCGTATAATACTTCGCGATCGTGACCTTCATCCCGCTGCCGTCGCCCAGGGGAAGCACCCTCTGTACAACTCCCTTTCCGTAGGTCGTCGTCCCCATGATCGTTCCGACACCGTAATCCTTGATCGCTCCGGTCACGATCTCGGAGGAAGACGCGGAATATCCGTTTGTCAGAACGACGAGAGGCAGCCCGAGCTTATCCGCGTCCGACGTATATTCCTCCCGATTCCCGTCTTTATCCTCGATATAGACGACAAGCCCCTCCGGGCAGAATTTGTCAGCGATCTTGACCGCGATATCAAAATCTCCTCCGGTATTGCTTCTTAAGTCAAAGATCAGAGCCTTCATCCCCTGCTCCTTTAAGGAATTCAGCTGCAGCCGGAACTGATCGTAAGAGACCTCCGCAAACTCCGAAAGCGACAGATAGCCGATATCGTTTTCCAGCATCTTAGACGTTACCGTCACGCTTTCCACGGTATCCCTGACAATATCAAAATACAGGATCTCATCCTCTCCCTCACGGACCACGCCGATATTGACTGAAGTCCCCTTTTCGCCGCGGATCTTGCTGATAACGACATCACTGTCCTGTCCGATGATATCCTCCCCGTCGACCTCTACGATGATATCGCCTGCTTCGATCCCGACCTTTTCCGCGGGAGAGCCCTCGATGGGATTTATGACCTCCAGAGTCTGCGTATCCTGATTGACATTCAGATAAACACCGATCCCGGTAAAGGTTCCGTTGTTATCCTCCATCAGATCGGAGAATTCCTTTTTCGTATAATACTGTGAATACGGATCAGAAAGCCCTGCGACGTACCCCTTGTACATACTCTCCTTCAGATCGTTCTCATCATATTCATCCAGATAATATTCCTCGATCACATCGTTGATGACCGACAGCTTATCCGCCTCAGAGGAAGTCAGTACCTTGCTGTTGGTAAAGACAGCGCCGGTAGTCAGATACCGAAAGACCCCCAGGCCGATCCCGACCCAGATCACTCCCAGTATGACGATCCCGAACGCGATCCCGATCCCGATAAAGATCCCCTGCGTCCTTCCTCTGCCCTTCTCTTTTCTTAAGATCTCAAGTATGTTTTGCTGATCCATAGTATCCTTCCATGATGTATATCCATAACAGCCCTTGCTGCTTCATAAGTCAAATCCCGCTTCGCTTTCTGCTCAGGGGCTTTGCTTCTCTAAGGCTCGGCTTATTATCCCAGGTAATTCCACGGGCTTACGTATTCTCCGTCGAGACGCACGCCAAAATGCAGATGAGGGCCTGTACTTCGTCCCGTAGAGCCTACCTTCGCGATCTGCTCTCCCCGCACGACTAACTGCCCCTCGGATACCAGGAGCTTCGAGGCGTGCATATATATTGTATACAATCCATCCCCATGGTCGATCATCACATAATTTCCCATGGACGCGGAGTAATTCGCCGCTACGACCTCTCCGTCATAGGCTGCTAAGATCCTCGACCCGCTGGGAGAAGCCAGATCGATGCCGCTGTGAAACTTCTCGATCCCCAGGGTTGGATGCATCCGCATTCCATATTCATCGGAGATCCTGGTATAATCCGGCGCAGGCCAGGCAAACTTCCCGCCGTCATAAACGATCGCCTTCTTGTTCTGCTCCAACAGACGCTTCTTTTCCGCAAGGATCGTCGCCTCCAGATCCTTGATGATCTGATCCTGGGCTGCGATCTCCGCCTCGTACTCCCTGACGGCAGCTTCTTTGTTGCTGATATCATTTTCGTAGGCGGCGATCTCCTCCTCCTTATTCGTAATCAGGATCTGCATCGCCTCCTGCTCATTCTGCAGGTTTTCCTTCGTTGTCAGAAGCTGGGCACTCTGCTCTTCAAGCTCCCCCTTTTTCTCTGCGACAGCCTCCTTCGATTCGATGAACCGGTCTAACAGCCGCCTGTCATATTCCGAGATCTTGCTGATAAATTCCGCCTTATTCAGAAAATCAGAAAAGGACTCCGCTGTAAGGAGCATCTCCAGATTCGACTTTTCTCCGCGCTCATACATAAACTTGATGCGCTTCTTCATCAGCTCATACTGCTCGTCGGCCGTCTTCTCCGCCTCCGCGAGCTCCAAAGTCGTCTGCTTGATCTGCTCTTCCTTGATCCCGATCTGATCATTCAGATCATCCACCTTGGTATTGATGACCGCAAGATCCTCATCCAGCTCCGTAATATATCCCTGAAGATCATTTTTTTCGCTCTCCAGGCTGTTGATCAGCGCCTGAACATTCGTCAGTCCGTTTTTCAGCGCATTCTTGCTTTCCTCGGCAGCGTTCTTCTCCTTCTCACTGCTCTCGATCAGCTCGTTTGTCAGCGTCTCCGCTAACACCGTCGCCATCGGATGTATCGCGCAAGCCAACAGAGAAACAGCAAGCAAAAGCGCTGTTCCACCGGCAAATCTCCTTTTCCCCCGGCGTGTCTTATTCCTGCCACGCATTGAATTACCCCTTATCCGTTTCAGCCCTTATACCCTGATGCTTCAACCCTTCAAGTCCGCATCAGACCTTCAAATGCCTGTGTACAGTGAATATACTTCCCAAAAAGCCCAGCCCGACACCCAGGATCATAGCGATCGGAAACAGTCTCTTAAAGATCTCTTCCACCGATACAAACTTGATCAGGTCGCTCAGCACCGTAAATTCATCCTGTACATAGACCACAACGTTCGCGTAAATAAAATAGATCGCGATCAGCGGGATCACCGCGCCGATCAGACCGATGATGATCCCCTCGATCACAAAGGGACTCCGTACAACGAAATCCTTCGCGCCGATCAGCTTCATAATCGCTATCTCCTCTCTCCGGACCGCGATACCCATGGCTATGGTATTGCTGATCAGGAAAAGCGATACGAGAAGGAGGATACCGATGATCGCAAGAGAGACATAGCTGATGACCGTATTGATATTGGAAAGGATATTCGCCGTCGCGTCCGAACGGTTGATATCCCGGATTCCGTCTACGGTTTCAAGATAGGAAACCAACTGCCCCTGCTTGGATACATCATTCATATAGATCTCATAGCTTTCGCTTCCCTCTAAGGGATTGTCGCCCTCGTAGCCCTCCGCGTACTCGCCGAGATAATCCACCTTGAAGGTATCCCAGGCTTCTTCCGCGGAGATGAAGACCACGCTGGCTACCTCCGGCCGGCTTCCGATCTCCTCTCCGATCTGCATCATCCTTTCCTGCGTCGTTCCCTCGTCGAAGAAAACCGTCACCGCGACATTGCTCTCCGCCGCTCTGACGCTGGTCTGTACATTGACTACGATCGAATAGAATATCCCGAACAGGAAAACGCAGGCGCCGATGGTCGCGATGGTCGCAAGCGAGAACATCTTGTTCCGGAAAATATTCTTAAAGCCCTGTTTGCAGGTATATATTAACGTACTAATCCTCATCGATATACTCACCTTTCTCTTCATCGCTGACGATAACGCCTTTTCTGATCGTCACGACCCGCTTGCGCATGGCGTTGACGATCTCGCGGTTATGCGTAACTACGAGAACAGTAGTACCTCTCTTATTGATCTCCTCGAGCAGCTTCATGATCTCCCAGGAATTTCTGGGGTCAAGGTTTCCGGTCGGCTCATCCGCAAGAAGGATCGGCGGATTGTTCACAAGAGCTCTCGCCAAAGCCACTCTCTGCTGCTCGCCTCCCGAAAGCTGCCTTGTTTTTGCCTTATATTTGCCCGCAAGCCCGACAAGCGACAGCATCGCGGGTACATTCTGCTTGATCTGTCTTGTCGGCACTTCAATAACACGCTGCGCAAACGCAACGTTTTCATAGACGTTTCTGTCCTTTAAAAGACGGAAATCCTGGAATACGACACCGATACTTCTCCGGAATTTCGCTACCTTACGCCTGGACAGCTTCGAAAGATCATAGTCGTTCACTACGATCCGCCCCGACGTAGGCGTCAGCTCCCTGAGAAGCAGCTTGATAAGAGTGGATTTCCCCGATCCACTGTCTCCAACGATAAAGACAAACTCGCCCTCATTGATGTTCAGACTGACATCGTTCAGCGCGGGTACACCGTTGGAGTAAGACTTGCTGACTGACTCCAAACTGATCATTTTTTCTCCCCTTAATTTTCCCCTTATAAAAACTTCCGACAAGCTTCCACTTCAAAAATGCTTCGCATTTTTTCAGTGGTTGGCGTTCGCCAAATAAATATATGAATCACCGCACTTACGGAAGCGAGCTTCCGATGCGCGCCGCTTCATATATTTGCTTGTCTCATTGCTCTTCCATGTATTTCATGTATTTAACCACCATGAGCGCGATCTTGAAGGTGATCGCGTCCTCAAATACGCGGATATCAAGGCCGGTCGCCTTCTCCAGCTTGTCAAGCCGGTATACCAGCGTATTTCGGTGGATAAAAAGCTGTCTGCTGGTCTCCGAAACATTCAGACTGTTTTCGAAGAATTTATTGATCGTAATGATCGTCTCCTCATCGAAGTCATCCGGCGATCTTCCCTCAAAGATCTCCTTGATGAACATCCGGCAGAGAGGGATCGGCAGCTGATAGATCAGACGACCGATGCCAAGCTCGCTGTAGGCGAAGATATTTCTTTCCCCAAAGAAGATCCGCCCGACATCGAGAGCCATCCTCGCCTCCTTATAGGAGCGGCTGACCTCCCTGATCTCATTTACGATCGTTCCGTACGCTACGTGGAGGGAATCATCCCCGTTCTCGCTGATCAGCTGATAGATCTTTTCCGCGGTCTCGCGTACGTCCTCGTAGCCCTCGTTCTTCTCAACCTCCCGGACTACGATGATATTGTTCTCATCCACGGCCGTAACAAAATCGCCCTTGCGGAACGAAAGAAGATCTCTTATGCTCTCCAACAGATTGACCCTCTTGTTCCCCGCGTTTTCAACGACGATCACGATCCTGCTCACATCCATCGCGATATGGAGCTTCTGAGAACGGTTATAGATATCTACCAGAAGCAGATTGTCGAGAAGGAGGTTCTTGAAAAAATTATCCTTATCAAACCGCTCTTTATACGCGATCAGCAGATTCTGGATCTGGAAGGCCGCGATCTTTCCCACCGTAAAGGATTCCTCACTGCTGCCCCTGGCGATGGCGATATAGGTCAGAGCCTGCTCATCGTAGACCTTGAAAAACTGAAACCCTGAAATTTCCTGGCTCTCGGCCGCCGATTCCACAAAATCCGACAAGGACGAAAGGATCGTCTCCTGCTCTTCCTCAAATGTAGAACACAAAAAACTCCCGCCTGCGTCAACCACAGCCAGTTCGACCCTGGTGATCTCCTTAAGTCCCACAATCGTAGACTGTAAGATCTGGTTAGATATCATTCGCCTTCTCCCGGTAAACCCCATTTTTGCCATCCGTACGATCGCAGACCGTACAAACGGCATTTTCACAGCCGGATTCGTGACGTCCGTCTATGCCCGTGAATATCATAATTGTAATACAAATGTAACAAAAAATAAAGGGGATAAATTGTTTATTTTAACGAAAGATGGTACACTGAGTACATTCACGGACGGACAGACAGGAGCAGATCTTGGAAAGAGCGGAGAAAAACAACCAAATATCCGGGCAGACAGAACGGCTGGTAGTCTGGGGGGCGGTCGTTTTGTGCGCCGTCGTCTGCTTTTTTCTGACCCGGAATAACAATGTCTGGATGGACGAGGCTTTTACGGCGACCCTTGTAAAGACTGACCTTGCCGGGGTGCTTCAGCGATCCATGAACGATACCCTGCCCCCGCTTTACAATATACTGCTGAAGCTTTTTACGGACCTGTTTGGCTACAGGGTGTCTGTGATGAAGCTGTTTTCCTCTCTTTTCATAGTCCTTACCGCGGTTCTTGGCGCAACCGTGGTACGCAGGCGCTTTGGTTTTATAACGTCTCTTATTTTTATCCTTTCCCTGATTACCATGCCGAATATGCTTTTTTTCGCGGTCGAGATCCGGATGTACAGTCTGGGATTTTTCTGCGCTACCGCAAGCGGCATCTACGCCTATGAATGTATCGCGGAATCGAACAGAAAAAACTGGTGCCTGTTTACGTTTTTTTCCGTCCTGGCTGGCTATTCCCATCATTTTGCCTTCGTAACGGCGGGCTTTGTCTATCTCTACCTGCTTCTTTACCTTATTAAATATGAAAGAGAACAGATAAAGCGCTTTTTCCTGTGTGTCCTTGCGACCTTCCTGCTCTATCTTCCGTGCATGATCGTGACCCTCCGGCAGCTTAAGCAGGTCAGCGGTTATTTTTCGATGCCGGAGATCACCCCCGCTGTCTTTGTAAAATATATGCGCTACCCCTTTACGGTCGGCTTTACTCCCTTAAGCATACTGCTTCTGCTCGTTTTCTGCGCGCTGGTTATAAGGTACTTTTTTACGGCTGCCCGTTCAGACGCCCGCAGATCCGCGAATGACGTACCGATCAACCATTTTATACCCGCGTATTTTCTGATCTATTATTGCGTCCTCCTCTTCGGAACGGTGGTTTCCAAGGTGATGACAGCAAATATTTTCGTGGACCGGTATCTGTTCTTCGCGATCGGTCTGCTCTGGCTCTTCTTTGCCATAGAAGCTGGTACCCTGCAAAAGCCCCTGGTCTACGGCATCCTGATTCTTGAACTTCTGGCCGGGATCGCGGGCTTTTTACAGGCTTATCAATCGGAATACGCCGGAAACGCGGAGGAGCTGATCGCTTTTTTAGAGGAGAACGTAAAGCCCGGCGACCAGCTCTATACTCTCGAGGATGCGGAGGGACTTTCTCTGAGTCTCCCCTTCTATGACGATGCCCTGACAAATGTAGAATCGCCGGATGACCTTGACCCGGACAAAACGATCTGGTGCGCGATCCTTACAGGCTATGATTATTCTCCGAAGGAGCTCGACGGTTTCAGCCTCGAGCCGGTCGGCGACTTTGCCTTTGACCGGTATCAGTTCTCTCTATATAAGATGACAAAGGATCCGCAGAAATAACTTACCGGTTTGCCGCTTTCTGGGTCGCAGGCGGTCTGCGGATAAAATCAGTTAACGAAAGGAAGCCAAATGTTAAAACTAGGTGAAACACAAACTCTGAAAATAGCGAAACGCTCAGATTACGGTCTTTATCTTATTCCGCCGGACCAGCCGGAGGAGATTTCTCCCGAGGAACAGGTCCTTCTTCCGAATAAATATGTCCCTGAAAACGCAAAGCCCGGGGAGCTGCTTTCGGTTTTTCTCTACAAGGACTCCTCCGACCGCCTTGTCGCGACCACATTGCAGCCTAAGATCACACTGCATCAGACCGCGGTTCTTACCGTAAAGAGCGTCGGAAAGATCGGAGCCTTTCTCGATTCCGGTCTGGAAAAGGATTTTCTCCTGCCCTATGCCGAGCAGACGAACCGGGTAAAGGAGGGGGAGGACTGTCTTGTCGCTCTCTACATTGACAAGAGCAACCGCCTGTGCCTTACGATGAAGGTTTATCCTTATCTCAGGACCGACTCCGGCTATAAAAAGGACGATGACGTGACCGGCAGGGTTTATGAAACCAGTGGTAATTTCGGCGCTTTTGTCGCTGTCGACGACTGCTACAGCGCTCTGATTTCGAAACAAGAGCTTTTTCAGGATATCACCGCAGGCTCTAAGGTCCACGCCAGAGTTACGGAGGTCAGGGAGGATGGAAAGCTCACCCTGAGTATCCGTCAGAAGGCTTATCTTCAGATGGATGAGGACGCGGAAAGGCTGATGGAGCTGATCGAAAGCTACGACGGCGTTCTTCCATTCTCCGACAAGGCTTCGCCCGAAATTATCAGGAGGGAAGCCGGAATGAGCAAGAATGAATTCAAGCGAGCCGTCGGAAGACTCTATAAGCAGCGCAGGATCGAGATCGGGGAGAAAAGCATACGGAAGGTTTGATCCGGTTCGATTTTTTAAACTTCGTCATTTTTTAAGGAAACTGAGAAACATTCTGACAGTTTTTAAGCATAATATACAGAAGCCGCTTTTCATTTTTTCAACAGAATCGACAGTTTCAGGATCCCTCTTACGGTTTTTCGTGCAAAAGCGTTATTTTTAGGGACCAAAAAACCCCGAAAAAACCAAGCGGGCCGTGTTGACAAAAAAAAGAAACCGGATATAATACAGGCACGTCGACAAGAAACAGGATTGCAATCAGGCGGATCGTCCGAGGGAGCTTTTGAAAACAAAAAACGCTTCGACGGACATCCGAAAAAAGGAGATTTCCATGGAAAAGAAAATAATCAGTACTGATAAAGCACCGGCAGCGATCGGTCCTTACTCACAGGCGATCGAAGTAAACGGTATGATCTTTACCTCGGGTATGATCCCGGTGATCCCCGCGACCGGAGAGGTCGTAGAGGGGCTTGAAAACCAGGCGAAGCAGGCGCTTTCGAATCTGAAGGCTCTTCTTAAGGCAAGCGGCTCGGGAATGGACAAGATCGTAAAGACGACCGTTTTCATTAAGAATATGGACGATTTCGCAGCGATCAACGAGATCTATGCTTCCTTTTTTGAGGGCGCGTATCCGTCCAGAAGCTGCGTAGAGGTCGCGAGACTTCCCAAAGATGTCCTGCTTGAGATCGAGGCCATCGCGCTGAAGTAACATTTATATATAGGAGGATAAATATTATGAAGGTTCAGAACATTACAGATATTGACAAATTCTTTAAGGTAATCGATTCCTGCAGCGGCAAGGTAGAGCTGGTTACAGGCGAAGGCGACAGGCTTAACCTGAAGTCAAAGCTCTCCCAGTACGTATCTATGGCCAATCTTTTCTCGGACGGAACAATCGAGGAGCTTGAGCTGGTAGCGTACGAGCCGGACGATATCAACAAGCTGATCAACTTTATGGTCAACGGCTGATAGATGGAGCTGAAAAACGTCAGGCGTACAAACGCTTTCTTTCTGGGGCTTATTCTCGTATATCTGGCAACAGAGCTGTTCATAACAGTTCTCTCTGCCAGAGATATCGAGTTAAGCCTTATTTCTTCTCTGGTACTCAGTCAGGGCATCATGCTGGTTCCCGCCCTGCTCTTTATCGTTATCTTCAGACTGGACGTAAGGACCTGGGTCCCGATGCGAAGGCTCAAGGCATCGACCCTCGGCTTTACACTTCTGTTTACGCTCTGTATTTCTCCCTTTGTGACCTGGATCAATATTCTTTCCCAGCTTTTTACGACGAATATCGTTGCGGAGCTTGCAGAAGAGCTTCTCTCCTCGCCTCCTCTGCCTTTGCTTCTGATTATAGGGATCATCGGTCCCTTCTGTGAGGAACTCACGTTCCGGGGTGTCATCTTTCACGGGCTGAAATTTTCGGGGCGGATCCTTGCCTCCATCCTGATATCAGGACTATTCTTCGGGCTGATGCATATGAATCTGAACCAGCTCAGCTATGCGGTGATACTGGGCGTTGCCTTTGCTTTTCTGACCGAGGCGACAGGGAGCATCCTGCCGTCCTTTCTCGTTCACGTTCTCGTCAACAGCTCAAATATCGGTCTCGAGTTCCTGACCGATTTTATTTATTCCCGTTTCAATATAGAAGGGGTAGACAGCCTGACCGAAGCCATCGAAAATACGGAGATCTCAAGAAACGAAATCTTTCTTGCGGCAGGCGCCTATATGATCCCCGCTCTGGTCGGACTCGCGCTTTCGATCGTTGTTTTTATCGCGATCTGTAGAAGGGAGGGCTCCCTGGAACACATCCAAGGTCTCTTTCAATCAAAAAAGGAGAGGAAAGACCTCCCCGTTCTTACGGTTACCGGCTGGATCGCGATAGGGATCTGCGCCGTCATCATTACCGCAATGGATCTTTTGATGAAGCTGTTTTCACTATTTGTGGCAGGATAAGTATCAACCCAGGTAAGCCAAAGCCTTTCAGGGTGTCCTATCTGATCAGAAGCAAACAATACACAGAAAGGATTTTATAGCTGCACTATTACGACTGCAGCTTTTGATCCAGGAGCATTTGAGAGTGCTTTGGTTACCTGCTCATACAATGGTTATTCAAAGGATGCCTTTTATTCGGATGGCTTTGAATATCAGACCCGGGTCTATGTTGAAAATCCTGCAGCTGTGACAGATTCAAAGCTGACATCCACACAAAAAACCAGAACCTATAACCTGACAATCAAAACCGGTACCGCATATGTGATACAAATGAAAGGAATGATCCAACCAGCAATATGGAGAAGTAAGAATAATAACATAGCCTTTGTTGATGAGAACGGGATCGTATATGGACGTTCTTCCGGAAAAACCTCGCTTCAGATGAAAGTAAACGGAATAACACATACAATAAATGTAGTGGTGAATTAATCGACAATGTACCTGAATCATTTGAAGGTATGCTGATGTTGGATATATTTCTCAACATCAAAAAATGACCATGCAGGAGCTAATCAACTCTTACATGGTCATTCTTTTCTTCTGCTGGCCTTTCAGAAACCTCGTGTTTCCGTAGCAAAACAGCCCACAGACATAAAGCTAAACGCTTACGTCGATATTGCCGCCTAACTCCGGAGTCACGGACTGTTCCATCATTTTGACCATATCATCGCCCGAATCCTCGAAAACGTCTAACTGCTGCGCCAGCAAACTCGTTCCGACCTGATTCAGTACATTGGCCTGTGACATAGCCATAGATAAAGCGGGAATATCCATACGATCAACTCCTTTTCCGGATATTTTACGTCCGCAATCCATTGTGGACAACTGACAAATGCTGCCATCGCAAGGACCCTCCGGCCCCTGCAAGCCTATTATATACTATTACGCCTCTTCTGTCACGTTCAAAAACTTCTCCCGGAAGTCATGGATCGGCATCGGCTTTCCGTAATAGAAGCCCTGTAATCTTCCGCAGCCGATGGAGGCAAGGAACTCAACCATATCCTCAGTCTCAACACCCTCGCACAGAGTATTGATGCTCAGGTCATTCGCGATATCTACGACTCTCTTGATGATCTTACGGGAATTCTCATTCTTCTCAAAGCTCTTCAGGAACACCATATCGATCTTCAGCACGTCGAAATAATAATCCTTAAGTACATTGAGCGAGGAATATCCGGACCCGAAATCATCTAACCACAGCTCATAGCCCTTCTCCCTGAATAGCGCGATCGACTGATTCAGAATCGTCAGGTCATCCGTCATGGCGCTTTCAGTTACCTCGATATGGAGGTAATGGCGGTCGATCTTATACTTCTCTACCAACTCCTCCATCACCGCCACGGTATCCATCAGCTCAAAATCAAGCCTTGAGAAGTTCAGCGATACCGGGACCGCGTTCTGTCCGCGGTCTAAGCACTCTCTGATATCCCTGCAGACATTCTCGTAAATACATTTATCCAGCTTATGAATCTGGCGATGCTCCTCAAGGATCGGGATAAAGTCGCCTGGGGAAAGAAAACCGTACTTGGGATCGACCCATCTGGCCAGGGCCTCGCATCCCGCTAACTTCCTTGAATCCGACCACATGACCGGCTGGTAGTAAACCTTGATATAGCCCTTCTCCACAGCCTTGTCGATATTGTTTACAATGTACTGCTGCTTGAAGAAGTTATCGGCCGTCGCCTTGTCGTATTCCTTGAAGTTATGATCATATTCCTTCTTGATCAGATAGCAGGCGTACCGCGCCCGGTCAACGCCCTGTCTCGGGTCACAGTATATATCGTCCGGACGGTAACCGCCGACCTTAAGGCCCATATAGATCTCATCCTTCTCAGAATAGAAGCCCTTGCGGATCTCGTCGGCCTTCTCCAGCGCCCCTTCCCAATCCGTCAGGACAGCGAAGTGATCGTCCGAAATTCTCGCGACTAACGAGCCTGTGTAGGAATCCTCGATCATATGCGCGATCTTCGTCAGCAGCTCATTTCCCTTGATAAAACCGAACTGGTCGTTGTAGTTCTTGAAATTTTCTACGTCCAGGAACAGGAATACCTTATCGTGGACCCGTTCTCCCGCCATGATCAGGATCTCCGGAACGTTTTCATAAAAGAAATCAATGTTATGTATCCCGGTAAGTTCATCGAAGGCAGCGGTCTTCTGGAGCTTCTCGTTCACTCCCTCCAGATTCTCCTCCTTCGTTCCCTCGTTCAGACGCTGATGATAAATACTGACGCTTGCCATCAGGATCGAGATCCAGAACATAAAGAGGTTGATCTTATCGCCGGTCTGAAACTCCGTATTGGCCAGGGTATAGTAATAGAAAATCAGAAACGTACCGCTCAGAAGCACAAAGGACATTAACGGCTTCCAGACCAGAAGACAGGTCACATACAGCTCCATGGTCAGAAAGGTCAGGATCTGCTTGCCGCCCGCATAGTCCATACTCGAGATATAAATACCAAAAATCAGGCAAATCGCGGAGAACAGCCACATAATGGTCCATCCTGCCTTCTGACTTACCTGACCTTTGCTCTTTTTAAATCGTACCGAGTAGACCAGCATCACGAGACCCATCGTAAGTAAGATCACGTAGGAGTAGAAATGCGAAACGATCCACGCAAAGTCCCGGGACTTATCGCTTAGGATCACGTACTTGATCAGCGTCCGAAGGATCATCCAGACCTCAAGTACAATGACGACCACCGACATATAAATACTGGAATTGATATTTGCGTTAAATAAGTAGTTCTCTACATACGCGGTATTTTTCCCGATCCCCAGTGCCGATTTAATCTTTTTATCCATATAACCACCTTATCCTGAGCGTAAACCGCCGCGGACAGGCAGCGGTATTCTTTATTTCTTTCGTTCTTCCGCAATAAGATCCAGCGCGCTCTGCCAGGCCTTTTCAAAGCTCTGTCTGAACAGCACCACCGGACCGAAGTCCTCATATTCCGACGGATCGATCGCGTTGATGAAGTATGCCCTTCTGTAGTCCTCCAGCTTTTCAACCAGCTCGTCCTCTACAGAGAACGGTGTCGGCGCATGGAACCGATCCAGAGCCAGACCATCCAGCTCTAACAGCTTATCTGCGGTTCCGACCCAGTTGATCGTGATCGCGGCATCCGCTCCCACCATTTCGGTAAAGTGATGAAGACCTCTTGCGCCGCCTCCGATAAAGCCACAGGGATACTTTCGGTCATGAACGATCTGATGGACCTTCTTGGCTATGCTCAGACCTGCCTGCCAGAGAACATCCTCAGCTATATCTATATTATTATTTTTTACCTGATTATGCAAGTATTCATCATAAATTCCGGTAATCAGGCTGAAATACATCGGTGCCGGATTTTCCATATCCTTCGTAGCCCCGATATAGGCTTCGCAGGCATCGATGACCTGTCTGACAGCCATACATTCGGTCGCGTTGATCGGAACGCCTTCCGCCGCAAGGATCGAGATCGCCTTCAGGCCTTCCGGCGTTACCGGGATCTTTGCCATGATATTCGGTCCGGCTTCACGGTTGCTTCTGGCGCACCGAACAATGGTATCCGCGTCCTCATGGAACGGATCGCCCTGGATGCTGACATAGCCCAGCTTTTTGTTGCTGCTCTCGTAGAGCGGGATGAATTTCTTCGCAACCTCTCCGACGAGAGTCTTCTGCAGCTTTACAAGCGCCTCGGTATCGTCCGGCTCCTCCTTGATGATCTCCCGTAAGAAGCCCTTCGCGTACTCACCCTCGGTCTCGTGCGAAAGCATCTTCCAGGTATAGCTCGGATTCTGGGTACAACCTACCGCTCCCGCGCTAAGCGCAAGCTCCGCTTCCTCTCTCGTTACGTTGTTGATCCAGAATCTCGTCGCGGTATGCTTTGCCACTCTCTTAAAATAATCAGCCATTTTGGTTCATCTCCTTTAGTTAAATGTAATTTTAAATAACATATGCTATTCTTACCTGTTACTTTGTCCTGATAAACAGATCACAGGCATACTCTCCCTTGTCTGTCTTTAGCTCTTCGATAAAGGTCCTGCCGGAAAACGAAAGAATCCTCTCCGAAGAAGGATCGATCTGCTTTACATTCCGCCCCAGGGCTTTGAGCTCCTCGATCAGCTTTTTCCCTTCTTTTGACGCTCCGCCGCAGACAATGATATCCTTCACATAAGGAGTTCTTGTGAATTCCTTCAGAAAGATCCTGTCCTCGATGCTGTTCATCGTATGGACCCCGAACCGTTCCTTCCCCGGAGCATTCGGAAGAATGACGTATTCCGCTCTTTCGAAGGCAGGTTCCTTTTCTCCCTGACAGCGCCTTACGACCTCATCAAGCACCCGCTGTTTGTTCGCGTTCCGGACATCCGGGATCTGATCCTGCAAAGATCCGCCTCTGCCGGAAGCTGAAACCTGGACAGCAGTATCAGAATCCTCAGTCTCTTTAAAGCGGTAGAGCTCTGAGGGGATCGACAGCATTTCCCTTGCTTCTTCGGGTGTCATTGGCTCCATCCCTGCCTCCCGGACGAGCCTTGCCGTCTCTCTTATCAGCTCCGCGTTTGTTTCGACTCTGGTATGCTCATCCAGATAATCCGAATCCTCAAAGCCGATCCTCAGCGCGTCCGCCCCAAGCTCCAGGGCCTTCTTTACCATCGTAAAGTCCTTCCTGTGCGCCTCGGTATAGCCCCATCGTACGTCCTCCTTCGCGAAATTATCATAGACTCCGCCGATCATATGCTTCAGGGCCGCTTCCGTCGGCGGCATCTCCCCGGGATGACCGAAAACAAGAGCAAGGAGCATAGGCTTTTTAAAGCAGAACTGCTCGTCAAGCTCTCTGAGCGTATTACTCATTCCCAGCTCAAACAGCTCTGTCTCCGGGATCTTTTCATTCTCAACGATCTGGCTGACGCAGTAGCGGACATCCTTGATCGGGTTGGCATAGACTGCCTCGCCGAGATTAACCGAGCCCACGTTTAAGCTCGTGGCCTCGACCCAGGGAGCGTAACATGGCTGGACCCTCTCCTCGATCGAAAGCGTGGAAACTCCTCCCGTTGATATCTCGATAATAATGTCGCAAAGCTCACGGATATACCGCGCCGTTTCCTCTAAAAGCCCGAGACTCGGGGTCAGTCTCCCGTTCAGGTCCCGGACGTGCAGATGGACCATAGCGGCGCCGTTTTTATAGCATTCAAATACGTCTCTCGCGATCGCTCTCGGGTTGATGAAGGGATCCCCCGCCGACACCGGAGCGACGCTGATCATAATTTTTTTCATTCCTTGTTCAATACCTTCCGTAAGAATACGTAGTGATTGTTCACGACTTCATTGATCTTCGGGAAGTCGCGGTTCTTTATAACATGGATGATATCTCTGTGCAGCTCGATAAACTCATCCTGTTTTCCGAGACGGATCCATTCCTCGACCGCTTTTTTCCTGGAGGGTACCGTCATCCTCGCGATAAAGCTCGTCAGAACATTGACCTGAGGGTTTTCGATGGTTCCCGCGATGGCGCTGTGGAACTTAAGATCCAGCTCCAGAACCCGATCCGCGGAAGGCTCCTCCTTTTTCAACTCCCTTTCGGTTTCATCCGTAAGCTCTAACAGCCTCGGAAGGACCTCTCCGATATTCTCGTTTTCCATTGCCAGCTGAATAATGCCGGTTTCGATGATCGAACGCAGCTGAACGAGATCGTTCTGATCCTTGCTCGTATAGATCAGATTATACAGCAGAGGATCCAGCATCTTTTCATTAAAGGAATCCTCGATATAGGTCCCGTCCGCTCTCTTGATATAGAGCACGCCGTAGGCCTGAAGCTGCTTGACCGCCTCCCGGACGGTATTCCGCCCGACATCATATTTCTTCGCGAGCTCCGACTCCGGTGCCAGACGGTCTCCCGGATGAAGGGTACCGTTTATGATCTCGTCCGTGATCGCCTGAATGACCTGATTGACGTAGTTCCCCGGCCGTGACTTCGCCTGACCCCTGACTTCTCTGGTAGCTGAGTTATCCGTATTATACATAACGCTGTTATCTCTACTTTCTTTGTAACTGCCGGGCTCCCAGGCAGCTACGCCTTTTCTTTTAATGCAGCAGCGATCCGGGTACCGTGATCAGGCCCTGGCATCCGATCAGAAGCGCTACTACCGCGATCGATCCCAGAATGAACGGGATCAGATATTTCATAGTAGATCCTACCGTAATATGCCTCAGATCGCAAGCCACATAGATACACATTCCGACCGGAGGAGTGACCAGCCCGATTCCAATAACAACTGTTACTAAAACACCCAGTACGATGGGATCGATCCCAACGGCCATGGCGATCGGGAATATGATCGGCATAAACAGCGTCAGCGTAGCGATGGACTCCATAAACATCGTAACGATGAAGAACAGAAGTAAAATCATGATTAAAATAACTGTCGGATTCGTCGAAAATCCAAGCATCCGGTCCGTCAGCCACTTATCAAAGCCCGCTGTCGTAAGCATGATCGTAAAGAGCTTCGCGGCTCCGATCACGGTAAAGATACGGGCGGAGACTCTTACGGTTTCCTTAAAGGCAAATTTCAGATCTTCCCAGGTAATGGCGTGATATACGAATTTTCCGACTAACAGCCCGTACAGAACGGCAAGAGCTCCTGCCTCGGTCGGGGATACAATACCGGATGTTATTGATCCGATGATCAGGACCGGCATGATCAGCGCCGGAAGCGATGCCTTAAAGGATTCCCAGACCGGCTTCCAGGTAAAGTGGCCCGGCTCCTTATCCACGTTCTCCTTCTTTGCGAAGATATAGCAGAGCAGCATCTGCATCAGTCCGCAGAGGATACCGGGAAGAATTCCCCCGAGGAAGAGCTTTCCGGTGGAAATATTACAGATCCCCGCGATAACGACCATAGGGATCGAAGGCGGGATGATGATACCGATCGTCGAAGAAATCGCCGTTACCGAAACAGTCAGCTGCTCCGAGTAGCCCTTCTTGATCATCGTAGGCATAAACATCCCCGAAACGCCCGCGGTATCCGCTACCGCCGAGCCCGAGATCCCCGCGAAGATCATAGAGGATAAGACATTGACGTGGGCCAGACCGCCGTAGATATGGCCGACGATGCTGTAGCAGAATTCCATCAGCTTCTCCGAGATCCCGCCCTTGCTCATGGTATAGCCGGCAAAGGTATAGAGAGGGATCGCAAGCAGCGCCCAGGAATTCATTCCCTCAAACATTCTCTGACAGACCGTTACAAGCGAGCCCTGGTCAAAGAAGAGGATCCCGCCCATGGCAGAAAGTCCGAGAGAAATGCCGATGGGTACGCCAAGGATCATCAATACGGCAAAGCAGCCGATCAACCATATGATCATTTCCCGCTCACCTCCTCTTCAACTTCTTTCACCTCCGAGGCCGCTTCCAGAGCTTTGGCCTCTGCCGGTGTCGTAAGCGTTACCGCCAGGTGAATCAGTACCGCGATGATACAGAGGACTCCCGCGACCGGAAAGATCGCGTAAACCTGTCCCATAGTAAACTTCGGCATCGTCGAGACCTTCTGCTTTGCCTTTGTGGAAAGCAGAAAGCCCGAATACGTTACGAGAACGTAGAAGATCAGCTCAAACACATCCACGATGATCCGGGTAAAACGGTAGCCGTACTTCCAATTTTCCAGAAGCGCGTCGATGACCTCGACCCGAAGATTCGTCCCCGCGCAGGCAACGCCTGCTGCTCCGAGCATCATCGCCCAGACATTGGCGTACTGGCTGAATTCCATATACCAGCTGAAGCCTCCGACCGCAGGGATCAGTCTCAAGATAACATTGGCGATGATCACGACGAACATCACACAGATCAGTACCGACCCGATGATCGTCATAGCCTCGTCGATTCCTTTTTGCAGTTTATTTAACATTCCTCTTCTCCCAACTGTTTTTGGATGCGCACGGATTTGCAGCGGAAATATGATGCTTCGCATCGCAAATCCGGCGCAGCAAACGACAAAATATAAATACTTTTGTCGTTTGCTATAGTCAAACTGCGTCCCCAGATTGTTTGACGGAAAAAGCGGTGATCTTTCATTGCTCCCTCCGCAAAAAGATACGGGCTGCCCGGAAATTTCAAGCTCCCCGATAGCCCGGATCCTGAATGCTCATAGCAGTAGATTGACGCCTGCTACGTTTTCTGTTATCGTGTATCTGCCCAGTTACCCTGGGCAGATACGGCAGCCAGGGCAACTTGCGCATTGGAAATGCCCTGGCTGCTTGGCTCCGATACTGCATTGGTACGCCACTCGCAAGCCTGCGAGCGGCTGACTGAGCAGTTACGTTATCGTATCGTCCGGCTTCCCCCGGATGGTATCCTGTTTACTGCGCTGCCTTCCACTCGTTCAGCTTGTCTAAAAGCTCACCGTGGGTCGAAGCGTTGTCTGTCAGAACAGAAGCCGTTGCCTCCTGGAACGGAGCAAGATCCGGATAATTGATCTTCATGCCTTCCGCCTCCAGATTGGAAACGAGGTCATCGGTCTGCTGTCTGTTGCTCTGTCTGTCAGCATCCGCGGAAGCGGTAGCCGCTGCCTGAACGATCTCCTGCTGCTCAGCGGAGAGCTTCTGCCATACGGATTCCGCGATGGTAAAGCACATTCCGGAATAGATGTGGTTCGTTACGGAAAGATAATCCTGAACCTCATACAGCTTATTGTTATAGATAACGGGGATCGGGTTCTCCTGCGCGTCATAGGTGCCCTGCTGAAGCGCCTGATAAAGCTCCGAGAAAGCAAGAGGCTGAGGGTTCGCGCCGAGAGCTGTCATAGTAGCCATGATAACAGGATTCTCCGGTGTACGGATCAGCATTCCCTTCATATCGTCCGGAGACTCTACGGGGCCCCTGGAATTGGTAACACAGCGGAAACCATTGTCATAGTGCGCTAAAACTCTCATATTCTGCTCGATAAGACCGGCCTCAGCTTCCGCTTCGATATCGGAATCCATAAATGCCCATGCCTGATCGAAATCCGCGAAGTTGAACGGAAGAGCCGAGATACCCATCAAAGGCTCATAGGTCGCGAAATTGGAAGCATCGGTGATGATGATATCAACTGTTCCGGAATCCAGCGCTAACGAGTTGATCAGGTCAGCGTCCGCTCCGAGCTGTCCCGAAGGATAAACCTTTGCGGTAAGCGCGCCGCCGGTCTTCTCCTCGATCTCCGCCGCAAACTGCTCCGCCGCGATATTACGGGGATCCGTTTCCGCCGTCGAAACACCGATCTTTAATTCAAGGCTTGCGCCGTCCGAGGAAGCCTCTGTCGTCTCAGAAGCAGCCTCCGCTGCAGGTGCGCTCTCTGTCGCTGCCCCGCTGTCTCCCGCAGGAACCGCTGCCTGGCCTGAACCTCCGCAGCCCGCCAAGGTCAGTACAGCAAGAGAACCGATAATAAGTGCCGCTAATTTCTTTTTCATTTCCTTCCTTCTCCTTTCTTGCGCCGGTCTTCTCCGGCATGCTCACGTCTCCCTGATGAGATCGTAAGCCTACGTTTATGCTTTTCTGTTTTTTCAAAAACAGTAAAAACCCAGTTCAGCCGATCATCCGGCAACAACTCCCTTTTTGATCAGAGCGTTTTTCAGAGCCAGCGCTCCGAACCTCGGGCTTCCGAGGACGGGCTTGTGATACTTTTCGGACAGGGACGGCTCCGCGTAAGCCATGGACCCCTGCGCCAGAACAATAACGTCTACCTGATCGATGATCTTTGCCGCATGCTCGTCCATCATCTTTAAAAACTGCTCCTGATTGATATTGAACGCGCCCTCTACCAGACATTCCACTACTTCGACGTGCTGATTCATCTCCCGCGCGACTCTCTTTACGGTCCCAGCAGTCGGAGTAAGCGTCGAACCAAGGGTCCCCATCACTCCGATTCTTGCGCTCTTACCTTCCTCTGTCGCAAGCCTTACGGCCTCTCTGCACATATCTTCATCTACCCGGACGATCGGAACGCCGATATATCGTGCCAGATCCTGCACCGCGTCCGCAACCTCGCCGACGCTCGAGCAGAGATTTAAAATCGCGTCTACCCCCTGTTCCGCCACGTCCATATAGAGCTTGACAAGCCTTGCAGCGGGCGCCGTCGTAACGTAGCCGGTTCCGGAGACCTCCTTGATGATCGTCGGATCCTTGACGCTGATCATCTCGACATCGTCTCCGAGCTGCTTTTTAACCTCGCGCTCCACATCCGCCTTCAGCTCGTCCGTAACTCCCGTATATACCAGACCTACCTTCATATTTCCTCCTTTAACATCCTATGTTAAACATCCTATGTTTAGAATACTCCCCCAAGTCCCTTGTGTAAAGTTTAAATATTAGACGAAGTGAAGAGAGGATTTTTGTGTAAATTGCACAATTTTTTTTGTATGAATCTTAATCGAGTAGGAGGACGCTTTTCCCTCCTACTCGCCGCGCAGCCTGATAATTGCTTCGCAATTATAGGTTGCGCAGCCGCGTCCGGCTTGCCGGAAATATTCCTTACGCGGCCCTGCGCATAAAAAGGGAGGCATCTTTCGACACCTCCTGCATTTTTTCTGTATTAATACGCCTCTCACAAGTCCGCATATCGTTAACTGGATGATTTCTTCAAACTTCTATTCCATATACTCCGAGGTCGACTCTCCCATTGATCACCTCAACGCCGTCCTCCTCCAACATCCTTCTCTGTACATCCGGTCCACCGAAAGCAAAGGCGCCGGAAAGCCTGCCCTGGGCATTGACAACGCGAAAGCAGGGCGTTTCCCTGGGGTCGGGGTTCTTATGCAGAGCGTTCCCGACAGCCCGGCACATCCGCTCGTTTCCCGCAAGCTTTGCGATCTGCCCGTAGGTTGCGACGTGTCCCGGTGGGATCCTTCGCACCGCGGCATAGATCCGCTCCGTCGCGCTTCCACCCTCTTCGACCTCCGATACAGGTCTCCTGATATAATCTTCGATCCGGATGGCTTCCTGCATGCTTTTTTGACCTCCTATCGGGAATCCGGGGATTCTACCGTACCTCCTGATATTACCATTTCCGCGTAAAATACACAAGCACAGACCGGATCGCCTGCAATCACCGGTCACATGGTTTTTCCGTCATTTATTCTTCTTGTCCAGGCTGAAGTAGAAATCCACCGCTCCCTGGATCTCGGAAATGGAGGGATGACCTTTCTGAACACCGCCGACGAGCTTAAAGGGTCCGAAGGTATCGTATCCGGGGCAGGAATACTCTCCAAGGTACTCGCAGTTCCTCTGCGCCGCCAGCTCCTTGACCTCCTTCGTATACTTATCGCTCATCGAGCCGCAGGTATACAGGGCAAAAACCTTCTTCCCCTCGGGCAGATGGAGCTTGAGATATTCCATTAAAGGCTTTGCGAACTTTGAAAAATAGATCCCCGAAGCGATCCCGATCCGGTCGTAATTGCGCAGATAGATCATATTCATATCATTTATGTTCATCAGTTCGACCTCCGGGGCCCGCTTTTTGATCGCGTCCACCAGAAGCTGCGTATTTCTGTGGTGCTTCGAGTAAAAGACGATCGCCGTCGTCTCCCGATTCTCTTCCATGTATAGTTACCTTCCGCTTTATTATTTTCTGGCCTCAAATACCCATTCGTTAGCCATCAGGTATTCCACGGTCTTGATCACGCCCTCTTCGATCGTCGCCTTCGGCTCCCAGCCAAAAGCCCTGACCTTCTTCGTATCGAGGTAGATAAACGGATTATCTCCGATCCAACCTCTTTCGCCGCCGGCATAGGACAGCTCCGGCGAAACGCCCAGCTTTCCGGAGATCCAGCGGATCGAATCATTGACCTCACAGTATTCATCCGTTCCGAGATTAAAGATATTGACCTTCTCCGACGCGTTTCGGATCACGGTAAGGATCGCTTCCATACAATCCTTGACATACAGATAGGACTTCCGCTGCTTTCCGTTCCCGAGAACATAGAGCTTCGTCGGATCCTCCTTCAGTTTCCTGCAAAAGTCGAAAACATGGCCGTGGGTATAGCGCTCTCCCAAAATTGAAACAAACCGGAAAATATATACCTGATAATCAAAGCCCTCCGCATACGAGGCCAAAAGGCCCTCACAGGCTAACTTTGAAGCTCCGTACAGCGACGTCTGGATCGGAAACGGCGCATCCTCGGGTGTCGGGATGACGGTCGCCTCTCCGTAAACAGAGCCCGTCGATGAAAAGCCGATCCTCCTGATATTGTTCGCGCGCATCGCCTCCAGTACATTAAAGGTTGCGATCGTATTCTGCTCCAGATCCTTTCTGGGATGCTCTAAACCCATCCGGACATCGGCGTTTGCGGCAAAGTGGAAAACAAAATCACAGCCGGCCATGGCCGCAGTCAGGCTTTTTTCATCCAGATTATCGCCCTCCACGAGCCGGAATCTCGGATTTTTCAGCGCTTCTGCAAGAAATTCTCTTCTTCCGGTCGAGAAATTGTCATAGACAACGACCTCATTTTCAGGCTCGGAAAGCAGCCTGTCCGCCATATTGGAGCCGATAAAGCCGGCGCCGCCTGTAATAAAATATTTCATGATTTCCTCCTTTATATATACGCAGGGGTCAGCGAGAACCTGATCCGCCCCTGCTCTGCTTAATCGTCAAAGTCACACTCTTCCTCTACTCTCGCAAGGAATTCCTTCGCGTCTCTCTTAAACTGCTTTTTATCATATTCCAGATATCCGATCTTGACCTCAACCCGGATCGGATGGGACGAGATATCAGTAAAGGCATCCGGATCCTCCAGCTTGTGATTCAGACGCTCTACGACGGATTTACAGCCGGCCTTGTCCGTCGTCAGGATAATCGCAAGGCTCCCCACATCATCAATGGCGTAGACCCTGTCCTCCAGACGGACCGTCGATACGACGTATTTGGATACCTTGATCAGAACCTGCTCATACTGGCTTTTCTTCAGGACCCTCTTCAGCTCATCATGGTACTTCATTTTGATCACCATCAGAGAGATGTGCTGATTATTACGTTCGGCGAAGGAAACCTGCGTCTGCATATCCATAAACATACTCCGCAGATTGTACAGATTCGTCAGCGGGTCGATCATAACCAGTTCCTCGACCTGCCTGCGAAGCAGAGCATTCTCCGTCTGCAGCTTCTTCTGCCCGCCCGTATAGAGTGCCGCCCCAAGGACCGTAAGTCCCGGAATAATAAGCCATAAGAACATGACGCCCGAAAGACCGGTCCCCTGGGAAACCGAAAGAAAGATCCGGATCCCGATATGAGTGACCGTCGCGACACCCGCCAGTACGATAGCTAACGTCACAAACTGGAACGATCCAAGCAAAGCGATCGCGAATGTTACAAGCGTCATCAAAAGACTCCCGGTAAACAGCTCGTCCCCTCCGGCATAGAGCACGATCGCTGCCAGCAGAAGTCCGCCCAGCATAATACTGAACCCTATATCATGTTGTACCTTACCTTCATATCTGTTCGAATTCATACAATGATCTGTCGTAAAGCTAAATATTACCCGTCTCCTTCGGAAAGCCTTGTTTCTACAATATAGCGCGGTCTTTCCTTGACCTCCAGATAGATCTTTCCAATATAAACGCCGACCAGTCCGACGGAAAACGTCAGAATCCCTCCGATGAACCAGATCGAGAGGATCATGGTCGTCCAGCCCCGTACCACGTCATTGGTCAGATAGCGGTACAGGCTGTAAGCCGCGGCGAGGACCGCGAAAAAGATCATCCCCAGCCCTGTACACATGATCATGGTCATGGGCTTGATCGAAAAGGACGTAATCCCGTCAATGGCAAACGAAAGCATCTTCCCTACGGGATACTTGGATTCCCCGGCCAGCCGCTCCTTCCGGTCATAATAAACGCACTCGCTCCGGTAACCGATGGTCGGAACAATGCCCCGTAAAAACAGATTCCTTTCCTTGTATTCCGAAAGCGCCGCCAGAGCTCTTTTGCTCATCAGCCGAAAGTCCGCGTGATTGTAAACGCTTTTCACGCCCATTCCCTTCATCAGCTTATAAAAGCTCTGAGCCGTGAAGCGTTTGAAAAAGCTGTCGGTCTGGCGGCCCTGTCTAACGCCGAATACGATATCCACGCCCTCTTGGAAAAGATCGACCATCTCCTCAATCACCGAAATATCATCCTGCAGATCCGCATCGATGGAAATCGCCGCGTCAACCTCGTTTCTTACGCTCATCAGCCCGCCAAGCAGCGCGTTCTGATGCCCTACATTGCCCGCAAGCTTCAAGCCGTCGACCAGCCTGTTTTCTCTATGGTATTTTTCAATCAGTCCCCAGGTCCCGTCCTTGCTCCCGTCGTCAACAAACAGAAGAAAGCTCTCCTGAGACAGCTTCCCTTTTTCGATCAGGCCGCTCATCAGCTCCGTCAGCTTTCCGACCGTATCCGGAAGGACCTCCTCCTCATTATAGCAAGGGACCACTATCACCAACTTAACCATAGAGTCTATTATACCTTTGATGAGCTTTTCCGTCTATGAGAATTTCTTCCCTGTATACAAAACCCAGCCTCTTCAGCAGCCGGACGCTTGCCGTATTCTCCGCGACCGTAAAGGCGTTGACCCCGCTAAAGCGTATATAATCCCGCCCATAGGCTAACAGCTTTGTACAGACCTCCGTCGCAAAGCCCTGTCCCTGATAAGGCGCCGCGATGACGTACCCAAGCTCAGGCTCCTCAAAGCCCTCGCGGTTTGAAAACCCCGCTCTTCCGATCAGCCTTCTGCTCTTCTTTTCCAGTACACTCCAGATGCCGAATTCGAAAAACCGGTACTGATGGTCGATATAATCCCGGATATACGCCAGTTCTTCCTCTCTGTCCCGATAGAGCCCCTCTGTATATTTCGTGATCGAGGGCTCCGAATAGATCTCATAGAGCGCCTCCAGATCCTGCTCCGTCGTTTCCCGGATCACGCAGCGCTCAGTCTCCGCGATTACCCAGGGCAGCCGTAAATACCGGTACAGCATCCGATCGATCCGCTCTATAGTTAAATAACTTATGTTATCTACGGCGTACAGGGCATCCGGAAAGGACTCCCTCCTGCTTTTTTCATTGTCATACAGGGCAAAGCCGATCCCCGCCTGCTTTAAGCGATCCGCCGCCGCTCTGTCATCGGTAAAGGCAAAGGCAGTAAGCTCCTCATTTACAGGAAGCTCAGCAAGCGTAAAAACAGAGAGTCCCAGCGCCCTTATATGGGCCAGCGCCTCCTCCCTGCTCTCCGTTTCATTATATTCTTCTATGAGTAATCCTACCTGCCTGATCAGCATTTTGATCTCCCGCTAAATCGAGTAAGGGTGATGAAATCCCCCTTACTCGCCGCACGGCCCGATGATTGCTACGCAATCATGGGTTGCGCACCCGCGTCCGGCTTCAGACGGAAAACTTCCATACGCGGGCCTGCGCATGAAGCGCTAAAGAAAGGACCGATGCCGCCGCACCGATCCTTTTTACGCTCCAAACTATCCTCTGTTATTTTACCTCGTTCCCGCTCAGATAATCCTCGATCGCGGCCACCGCGGCATCCTCATCCGTTCCCTCCGCGGAGACCGAAACGACATCTCCCTCAGAAAGAATCAGCGTCATCATTCCCATGATACTCTTCGCGTTGACACGCTTCTCGCCCATCTGAATATAGATCCTGCTGTCAAACTGGGTCGCAACCTGAACAAGCAGAGCGATCGGCCTGGCCTCTAACCCGTTCCTCAGCTTGATCTCGACATCCTGTTTTTTCATAATTCATCCTCTACTAATTCTATGATTCTCCGCAATCTGTGATTGAACCCTGATTTTCCGACCTTCGGCTCGCACATCTCGCCTAACTCCTTCAGGGAAAGATCCGGGAACTCCAGCCGCAACCTCGCAGCCTCCTTAACGCTCTCGGGAAGCTCTTCAAACTCCGGCAGCTTTTTCGCCAGCTCGATCGCTTTTCTCTGCCGGACCGCCGCTGATACCGTCTTTCCGATATTCGCAGCTTCAAAGTTGACCCGCCGGTTAACGTTGTTCTTCATATCCTTTAGGATCCGGACATTCTCAAACGCCATCAACGCCACGGGGGCCTGCATAACATTCAGCGAATCAACGATGCTCTCTCCATCCTTGATATATACGACCTCGCTGTTTTTCCGCTTCGTGATCCTTGCCTCGATCGAAAAGCTCTGAAACAGCTTACAGAGAAGTTCCGCTTCCTCCGCCTCCTGGGCAACGATCTCAAAATGATAGGATTTCTGCGGATCGTTTACGCTTCCGGCCGCTAAAAAGGCTCCTCTGAGATACGCTCTCCGACAGCACCCTCTCTGAAGCAGCAGCTCGTTACTTAGCGCCGAAAAAATCCTCTCATTTTCAGCAGGGTCTGAGACCTCAAGCCGAAACGGCGTTTCGCAGGGAAACCCCTCTCTTTCAGCCGCATACCTTTGTATATTAAAGGTTTTTTGCAATAAAGTAAAGCACTTTATCGCAAACATTCTATTATCCGATTCAATGCGCAAGGGGAGCTTCAACTGTCCGGAAAACCGAAGCAGCGCCGACAGTTCCGAGAGCCTGCAATGTCTGGCCTCGTCGATATGCCGGTACAACTCCTCCTTGACCTTATGCGAATATGACATGGAATCTCCTACCTGTGCTTTGTACGGCTGTCCTTCTCGATATCCCTGTGCTCGATCTTAAACCCGTACTCCTTCTGCTCGGAAAGCCTTTCAAAAAGGGCGTTCGCAAGCGTCACGCTGCGGTGCTTCCCTCCGGTACAGCCAATGGCGATGACGAGCTGGTTCTTGCCCTCCGAAATATAATTCGGCAGAAGAAAGCCGACCATATCCGTCAGCTTATCCAGAAAAACGTGGGCCTCCTCGAAGGACATCACATAGTCCACGACCTCTTTGTCATTGCCGCTCTTGCTTCGAAGCTCCTCCAGATAATAGGGATTCGGCAGGAACCGTACGTCAAAGACCAGATCCGCGTCCTGGGGGATCCCGTACTTGAAGCCGAAGGATACCACCGTTACAAAGAGATTCTTATAATTCTCATCATTGACAAAGATCTTCTCCAATTCTGCCCGAAGCTCTCTGGTCAGAAGCCCGCTGGTATCAATGATGAAATCCGCCGTCTTTTTGATCGAAGAGAGCTTCTTTCGCTCCCGCTCGATCCCGACATCGACCCGGTCCGACCCGGCCAGGGGGTGGACCCTTCTGGTCTCCTTATAGCGCTTGATCAGGATATCGTCCTTGGCTTCAAGAAAAATAACGGTGTAATCTATCCCGGTTTCCTTCATTTTTTTCAGGACGCCGCCCAGCTCCGTAAAGGTCCTGGAGGTCCTGACATCGACTCCAATCGCCGCCTTTTCGATCTCTCCCGAGGGCGCGTTGATCAGCTCGGCAAAGGTCGGGATCAGCGGTACCGGAAGGTTATCAACGCAGTAATAGCCGAAATCCTCAAGCATCTTTAACGCTGTGCTTTTTCCCGCCCCTGACATCCCCGTCACGATCACGATCTTCATTCGTTAAAATCCCCTAACATCACAATTTCCGGCGTAAGCTGTACGCCCTGCTTTTCAAGAACGATCCGCGAAACGTCCCGAATCACGGTCATGATCTCAGCAGCGGTGGCATGTCCTCTGTTGATCACAAAGCCGCAGTGTTTTTCGGAAACCTGCGCGTCTCCGACCCGGTAGCCCCGAAGTCCCGAATCCTCGATCAGCTTTCCCGCAAAATACCCCTCCGGCCGCTTAAAGGTACTGCCTGCGCTGGGATATTCCAGAGGCTGCTTTTCGACCCGCTTCTGCCTCAGCTCTTCGATCAGAGCCCGGATCTCCTCCCGGTTTCCCGGAAAAAGTCTGAGCCTTGTTTCAAGGACAATATAGGGACCATGCTTTACGAGACTGTCCCGGTAGGAGAACTCCATCTCCTTACAGGATCTCTTCTCGATTGCAAGGCGCTCTGTATCAAGCAGGGTCACCGACTCCACAACCTGCTTCATCTCTCCTCCGTAGGCGCCTGCGTTCATCACGATCGCTCCGCCCACGCTCCCGGGGATCCCCGAAGCAAACTCAAGGCCCTTAAGACCTGCTTCCATCGCGGTCTTTGAAACAGAGCCGAGTAACGCTCCGCTCTCCGCTAAGATCACAGAGCCCTCTGCCGAATCCGAAAGCACCTCGATCCTCTGAAAATACTTTGAAAGAGAGAGGATCACACCCCGGTATCCCGCGTCGCTGACTAACAGATTGCTCCCGTTTCCGAGAACAAAAAAAGGCGTGCGCTGCTTAGAAAGAAAAGATACCAGATCTTTCAGCTGCTCCGCCGAGCTCACCTCGATATAAAAGTCCGCGTTTCCGCCGACCCGAAACGTTGTATGAAGCCGCATGGGCTCATTCAAAAGAAGCGCCCCCGGATCCGCGATCCGGGAAAGCGATTCTTCGATAAATCCTTTGTTCTCCATAAAACTCCGTTATTCAGCGTTATCCAACACCAGCCGCACCGCACCGTAGATCCCCGCGTCATTTCCCAGGGTCGCCAGCTTAAACTCCGCGTTCTGATTGGCATGAAAGGCATATTTTCTGTACTGCTTCTCAATACCGGGAAGCAGGATCTCTCCCGCCTTGGAAACACCGCCCCCGATCAGAAAGACCTCCGGGTCGACGACCGCCGCGATCATAGCAAAGCCCTTGCCAAGATACCCCTCATATTCCTCCGCGATCTTAAGCGCCAGCTTATCTCCGTTCTTGACCTCGTCATAGATCGCCTTCGCCGTCAGCTCTTTCCCGCGCAGAGCACTCTCCTCATCGGTTTCCTGAAGCACCCTTCTTCCGATCCGGACCAGTCCCGTCGCCGAAGCGTACTGTTCAAAGCAGCCCTTATTTCCGCAGCCGCAGACCTCGGTTTCATCATCGTTAAAATGCATATGCCCGATCTCGGCGCCTGCGCCCCTTGAACCGTAGAGCGCCTGGCCGTCGATGATGATCCCGCCGCCAAGGCCCGTCCCGAGAGTCGCAAGGACCAGATTCCGATACCCCTTTCCGCCGCCGCAGGCCATTTCCCCGAGTACAGCCACCGTCGCGTCATTTCCGGCTACGGTCCGAAAGCCCGTCAGCCTGGAAAACTCTTCCGACAGATTGAATTCGCCCCATCCAAGGTTTGCCGCCCGGTGGACCTTTCCGTCCTTCTCCACCGGTCCCGGAACGGCGATACCCACTGCCAGGACCTCTTCTCTGGAGAGCTTTTTCTCTGTCAGCTTATCTCTGAGAGCCTGCGCGATATCCGGAAGGATATTCTTTCCGTTTTCCGCTGTTCTTGTAGGGATCTCCCATTTTTCCAGAAGCGCCCCTTCCTCATCGAACAACCCGATCTTTACGGTCGTTCCTCCTACATCGATTCCGAAACAGTATTTATTCGTATCTGCCCAGTTACCCTGGGCAGATACGGCAGCCGGGGCAGCTTGCACATTGGAAGTGCCCCGGCTGCTTCGCCCCGATACTTCATCGGTACGCCGCTCGCAAGTCTGCGAGCGGCTAACTGTACTGTAATATTCACTCATTTTCCGCTGCCTCCTCGATATGCTTCTTCATAGACTCCTGTACACGCTTGTACAGCTCCTGCGCCGCGTTGTAGCCCATCTTCTTCTGACGGTAGTTGACCGCCGCCGACTCGCAGATGATCGCAAGGTTTCTGCCGGGACGGATCGGAATATTGTGGCAGACCACCTTGTTTCCGAGATACTCGGTATATTCCTCCTCGAGCCCGATCCGGTCGTAATCCTTGTCCTTGTCCCACTCCTCTAAACGGATCACCAGGTCGATATTTTGCGTATCCTTGACACAGGACACACCAAACAGCGTCTTAACATCGACGATCCCGATCCCTCGAAGCTCGATCATATGCTTCGTGATATCGGGGGCGGATCCGATCAGCGTATCGTTGCTGACCTTTCGGATCTCAACCACATCGTCCGTCACCAGACGGTGCCCTCTCTTGATCAGCTCCAGCGCCGCCTCCGATTTTCCGATCCCGCTCTCGCCCGTGATCAGAACGCCCTCGCCGTAGACATCCACCGGGACCCCATGGACCGAGATACAGGGGGCCAGCTTGACGTTCAGCCACTTGATGACCTCAGCCATTAACGCCGAGGTTTCCATATCCGACATCAGCACCGGCACGCCCTTGTGATTCGCGACTTCCAGAAACAGGTCGCTTGGCATCAGGCTCCTTGCGAAAAGAAAGCAGGGCGTCCGCTCCGTGATCACCTTGTCGAATCTTCCCTTTCTTTCCTCCTCGTCCTCGATGGAATGGATATAGGAATACTCGACATAACCGATGATCTGGACACGCGTATCATCGTAATTCTCCAGATATCCGGCTAACTGGATCGCCGGCCGGTTGATATCCGGCAGCGTGATCTTGACCTTATTGACGTCGATCTCCGGCGTGATATTCCTGAGCTTGAACTTCTCGATCAGAGCACTGACCGGTACTGTGGTTTCCATACTCATATGCTTTCTTCTCCTCGTATATATGATTTACCGATAACATGCTTCCACGGTTTATTCTACCCCTTACGTCCCCGCAACTCGCCCATATGATCGGACTCTGCGAAGCCCTTACCCTGCATCATCCTTATGCTCAGGAGCTCTCTCATGAAAGAAACGGTAAACCGCCTCCGCCGATGCCTGATTCATGGAAGGGACCTCGAGCAAGGCATTGATCTCCGCGGTCTTGATATCCTCGATCGAATCGAAGTGATGCATCAGTGCCTTCCGCCTGGTCTTTCCGATCCCGGGGATGTCATCCAAGATAGAATGTACCTGACCCTTGCTACGAAGGCTTCTGTGAAACTCGATGGCGAAGCGGTGGGCCTCGTCCTGAATCCTCGTGATCAGTTTAAAGCTCTCGGAATTCCGATCGATCGGGATTTCTACATTATTATAATACAGACCTCTGGTCCGGTGATTGTCGTCCTTCACCATACCGCAGATCGGGATGTCGAGCTTTAGTTCACTAAGCACCTCCCCCGCGATATTGACCTGCCCTCTTCCGCCGTCCATCAAAATCAGATCCGGAAATCTGGTAAAGCTGCTGTAGCTTTTCTTTTCCTCGCTTCCCCCGTCCTGATCCTCTGCCGGTCCCATAGCAAGCTCGGATAGTCCATGCTGAAAACGCCTCGTTAAAACCTCCCGCATCGACGCGTAGTCGTTAGGTCCTTCCACCGTCTTTATCTTAAATTTCCGGTAATCATTCCGCTTGGGCTTTCCGTTTTCGTAAACTACCATGGAGCCCACCGAGTCGTAGCCGCTGATATTCGAGATATCGTAGGCCTCCATCCGCTCGATCCCCTCTAAGGACAAAAGCTCCGAAAGCTCGCTTACCGCCCCCGAGGTCCGCTCCTCTTCCCGCTTGACCTTCTCGATATCCTGTCTGAGAACGATCGCGGCGTTTTTTTCCGCCAGCTCGATCAGCTTCTCCTTCTTCCCCTTTTTCGGAACGATGAGGCTCATTCGGTTGCCCCGTTTCTCCGACAGCCACTCTTCTAAAAGCTCCCGGTCCTCGATCTCTGCCGGGATTAGAAGCTCCTTCGGGATATAGGGAGTCCCCGCATAGAATTGCAGGACAAAATCCCGTATGATCTCCGCGTCCGCCGCATCGACGGTATTCTTCATATAGTGATGCTCTCTGCCGATGATCTTGCCAGCCCGGATATAAAAGACCTGGATGATGACCGATTCGTTATCCCTGGCCATAGCGATAACATCCTGATCGTTGGCGCTGCTGTCCGTGATTCTCTGCTTCTGAGCTACCTGCTTTACGTTCTCCAAAAGGTCCCGGTACTCCTTCGCCTTCTCATAGTCCAACTCCTCAGAGGCGGCAAGCATCTTTTCATTTAATTCCTTCAGAAGAGGCTTATAATTTCCGTTCAGGAAATCAATGGCTCCCTGCATTTCCGCCCGGTATTCCTCTTTGGATACAAGCCCGACACAGGGTCCTTTGCAGCGGTGCATATGATAATACAGACAGGTCCCGTTCGGCTGCCCGGGGGCTTCCTTTTTTTCTTCGTCCCTTCCCTCTAAGCTGATTCTTTTATTGCAGTTTCGGATCAGATAGAGCTTTCGTAGCAGCTCGATCGTCTCATTTACCGCGTAGGCCGACGTAAAGGGCCCGTAGTACTTCGCGTTGTCCTTTTTGACCTGCCTCGTAGAAAAGATCCGGGGGAAATCCTCGCCCGTCGTCACCTTGATATAAGGGTAGGTCTTGTCGTCCTTGAGCATCGTATTGTATCTCGGCTGATGCTCCTTGATCAGATTGTTTTCAAGAACTAACGCCTCTAATTCCGAACCCGTAACTACATACTCAAACCATGCGATATGGCTGACCATATGCAGGATCTTTACGGACTTATTCGTACTCTCCCGAAAATACGAGCGTACCCGGTTTCGAAGGATGATCGCCTTTCCGACGTAGATGATCTCATCCCGGTCGTTATGCATGATATAGACACCGGGCTTATTGGGGAGCTTCTTCAGCTCCTCCTCTATATCAAACCCCTGCATCTTCGTCCGCAGGCTTTTCCGTTGTGTCGGTCATGGTAAAATTCAGTCCCGATATGATCTGCGGCCCGTCCTGCTTTGAAGCCTGCTCTGTTTCCTGCTCCGGGCTTTCCTGTGTGGCCGGCTCTGCTGCTTCTGTATTTGATATCTCTTCCTGCTTCGGTTCTGTCATCTTCTCTGTTTCATGGGCTTCTTCCTGCTTTGATTCCCCGTCCTCGCCCTTAAATTTATGGAAGATTTTCATAAATTCCTTTCCGGTAATGCTTTCCTTTTCAAGAAGATACTGCGCCAGCTCCTCCATCAGCTCCCGGTTTTCAGACAGCATCTGCTTTGCCCTTTCATAGGACTCCGCGATGATCTTCATAACCTCTTCATCAACTCTGGCCGCCGTTTCGTCCGAGCAGTTTAAGATCTTCCTGCCGCTCAGATACTGATCCTCTACAGTCTCAAGCTGGATCAGCCCGAATTTATCCGACATACCGTACTGCGTCACCATTGCCCGGGCAAGATTCGTCGCCTGCTCGATATCGTTTGAAGCGCCCGTCGTGATGGAATCAAAGAAGAGCTCCTCCGCGGCTCTGCCCGCAAGAGCGGTTATGATCCTCTCCTCCAACTCTACCTTCGAGCGCAGATGCTTCTCCTCATCCGGTACATACCAGGCATAGCCCAACGCTCCCATAGTCCTCGGAACGATTGTGATCTTCTGGATCGGGTCCGTATTTTTCTGAAGGGCGCTGGCCAGAGCGTGTCCCGTCTCATGATAGGAAACGATCTTTCGCTCCTCCTTGCTCATAACGTGGTCCTTCTTCTCCTTGCCCATCATAACGACCTCGATGGCCTCAAGAAGATCCTTCTGATTGACCGCGGACCGTCTCTGCTTGACCGCGTTGATCGCCGCCTCGTTTACCATATTCGCGAGATCCGAGCCGACCGCGCCCGCCGTCGCAAGCCCGATCTCCTCCAGATCTACCGTATCATCCAGATGAACGTCCTTGGAATGTACCTTCAGGGTATCGATCCTGCCCTTCAGATCCGGCTTGTCAACGATGATCCGCCGGTCAAACCGTCCGGGCCTGAGAAGCGCCTTATCTAAGATCTCCGGGCGGTTAGTCGCAGCGAGTATAAAGATACCCTTTGAGGTATCAAAGCCGTCCATCTCCGAAAGCAGCTGATTCAGGGTCTGCTCTCTCTCGTCGTTCCCACCGTAGCGCGAATCCCTGCTCTTACCAATAGCATCGACCTCGTCAATGAAAATAATGCAGGGAGCGTTCTTGCTCGCGTCCTTAAAAAGATCCCTGACCCGGGAAGCGCCGACACCGACATACATTTCCACAAAGTCAGAGCCTGCAAGGGAAAAGAACGGAACGTGCGCTTCGCCCGCTACCGCCCTGGCAAGCAGGGTCTTACCTGTCCCCGGAGGGCCTACCAAAAGCGCGCCCTTGGGGAGCTTTGCCCCGATCTGTATATATTTCCCGGGATTATGCAGGAAATCCACGACCTCCTGCAGAGACTCCTTCGCCTCCTCCTGTCCGGCGACGTCCTTAAAGGTCACGCCCGTCTCCTTCTGGACATAAACCTTGGCATTCGACCTTCCGACGCCCATGATGCCGCCGCCCTTGCTCATCCGGTTCATAAAGAAGCTCAGTATGATCCAGACCAGAGCGATGGGCAGGACATAGGAAACGATCATATAGATGATCGTATCCGAGGATTTGGTCTCCTCCTGCTCAAATTTCACTCCCGCCTCCAGGAGCCTGTTCGCCAGCGTCAGATCCTCGACCCGAACCGTATAGTAGGTCTGCTGGACATAGGGATTGTTCTGATTCTTCGGCGTGATCGTAATAATATCGCTTGAGATCTTTACGCTCTCTACTTCGCCCGCCATAACCATCTCGATAAACTCGTTATAGCTGATCTTCTGGTTGGAAGCGCTGTTTACGATACCCCTCAGGTATGATAAAAGCAACAGGGTGATAAGGGCAGCGATCAGAAGGATCATAATCGTCTGACCGTTTCTGCCTCCCTTAGGCCCGCCGCCGTCCTTATTGTTATTTGAATTATTATCTCCCATCATTTTTCTCCATCAGGAACTTTTCGTTCCCTTCTTTTCCACCGGAGCTTTAATATTATAGAAAACGCGTTTATTCGCTTCCTGATGCGCCGGTTTACGTCGTTTGCACTCGTATCACTTATTATAAGGATTGCTTTCTTCAAAATCAATAATCTCTTTGTTAAGGAAAAGTGAAGTATTCTCTTTGACAGCGATTTTAGGGTCATGTATACTAAGGAAAGACTGATTCAGTCGGTTTTTTCCAAACAGCCACCGGCAGACAGGATATGCAGAAACCGACAGTGGAAAGGCAATACCATGCTCTTTAATTCGTTTATCTTTGTTCTTCTGTTTCTTCCTATAACAGTTGTTATTTATCATCTGATAAACCACAGGGGTTATTATACGGCAGCGAAGCTCTTTCTGTTGGGGATGTCGCTCTGGTTCTACTGCTACAGCGACCCGGAAAACGTGATCGTTCTGCTCCTAAGCATCGTGATCAATTACCTGATCGCGACGAAGCTGCTCACGCCGCAGTGTCCCGGAAAGAATCCTGTTTCGGATACTTCATCCGATAACGACGTCCCGAACGCGCCGCTTGAAAGCTCTTCACCTGTAATATCCGGCGAAACCGCAGCTTCTCTCCCGGAACATAGTTCCTCGCGAAAAATCGTCCTGGCTCTCGGGATCCTTATGAATGTCGCCTCCCTCCTGTATTTTAAGTATACGGGATTCTTTTCTATTGTAATGACCGACCTTATAAAAACGCCTGTATTTTTCCAGGCAATCCTCTCTCCGCTTGGAATCAGCTTTTTTACCTTCGGTCAGATCGCTTATCTCGTAGACAGCTATCGGGACGGGATCAGCAAAGCTCCTTCTCTGCATCCCTCCTCTAAGATCTTAAAATCCGAAGGCTCCTCTTATTCCTTCCTCGACTATGCTCTTTTTGTATCCTTTTTTCCGAAGATTTCCGTCGGGCCCATTGCCTACGCGAAGGAGCTGATCCCGCAATTCAACGACTCCCTGCGCAAAGAGGCGGACTTTGACAATATCGCAAAGGGTCTTACGATGTTCTCCTTCGGACTTGCGAAAAAGGTCCTGATCGCCGATACCGTTGCCGCTATGGTCGACTGGGGCTATACAAATCCCCTCGCCATCGATTCGCTGATCGCTCTGATCATGGTCCTCGGCTATACGGTACAGATCTACTTTGATTTTTCGGGATATTGTGACATGGCATCCGGGATCTGTCTGATGCTGAATCTGGAGCTGCCGGTCAACTTCGATTCGCCCTACCGGGCCCTCTCCGTCAATGACTTCTGGAAGCGCTGGCATATCACGCTGACCAGATTTTTCCGGCAGTATGTATACTTTTCGCTGGGAGGAAACAGAAAGGGAAAGGTCAGAACCTATATCAATATCTTCCTGATCTTTTTACTCAGCGGCTTCTGGCACGGCGCCAACTATACCTTCATCGTCTGGGGTATCACTCACGGAGTCTTTATGTGCCTCAGCAAAGCGTTTCTTCCTTATACTGAAAGGCTTCCAAAGGCCATCCGTTTTATCTTTACCTTTTTCTATATCAATCTGACATGGGTATTCTTCCGGGCTTATACCGTAAAGGACGCTGTCGGCGTTATCCTGACGCTCTTTTCCTTCCGCTTCAATACCCTCGACCAGAACGCCACCTTTGTCGCGAAGGTATGTCCGACAGAATTCCAGCTCGTTCAGTGGCTCCTATCCTTAAACGATCCTGAGCTTCCGAAGCTGACGGGAATGATCTTCATTCTTCTCGTCATTGCCTTTGCGGTCTTTGCCTCTGTAAAAATGAAAAATCCTGCGGAGCGGGTCAAAAACTTCAAACCGACAAAACGGCTGCTTGCGGCAACCGTTGTCCTTCTGATCTGGTCGATCATCTCTCTTTCCGATATCTCGACCTTTATCTATACGAACTTTTAAGGAAAGACTGATTTAATCGATCTTTCCTTGGAAGCCTCCGATAGAATGCGCAGAAATTCGCATAGGAAAGGCGCAAACACCAGCGAATTTCGCGCGGAAAACTCTAAAATCAGCGTTTTTCTAATGAAAACACTGCTCATAATCGTAGTTCAGCGCAAAGTAGTACATATCAAGCAGCGTATCGTAATAGGTATCCGCCGTGACCTCGTAGGCTCCGTCCCGCATGGACTCATACATCATATAATTCACCGCCTGATCATAATGGGAATAATCCCGGTAGCGGTCCAAATTCGTGATCAGCTCGTAATCATTCTGAAAGTAGAATACCCGGACGTTGTCGTATGCCGTAAGCGCCTCGTAAAGTCTTGACAGAGCGCAGATCTCCGCCGTTAGGTTCCCGTCCAGAACACAGACATCCCAGAACAGGATGCTGTAGGGCGGCGCGTAAAAATAAAAGGTCACGTCCGGCCGCTCCTCAATATACTTCGACAGCGTTTCGATCAGAAGATCCGTCTTTTCAAACAGCCGGTCGTAGGGCTTTTCCTCCTCCTGATAGAGCTTCCTGGTCGACATATAGTCCGCTCTCGCCACATATTTATCGTAGACATATCGATCCGCCCAGACATAGGCGTTATCGTCCGTAAAGCCGTCCCTGAAATTCCGGATAAAAAATTCCGGCAGATATAATAGCAGTGTTGATTTATTCAAAAGATAGTAAATATCCGTGATCCCCGGCTTGCTGACAAAGTAGTCCGGAATACTGATGGAATTATTGTCGTCGATCTTATCAATCAGATAGTTGTCGAGGCTGAAAACCAGATTTTTCAGCTCCTTATGCTGCATCAGCTCATCCAAAAGCGGCAGATAGTCGTTCATATACGCGCCCTGTAAAGGCATCTTGACGCACTGTTTGCCGAATACACCGTCCTCAAACCAGGAATCTACAAAGTTTTCAGACATAGAGGAACCAACCAGAGCCGTATCGTAATCCATATTCCTCGCCAGACCGATCACAGAGGAACGTTCCTCCGTTTCCACCGCAGCCAGCCCGAAGAACGGCTTGTGATACCGGACAAACGGATCAACGATCATCACGATAGCTATGAAGAGTAATAAAATAGCGACCGTTATATAAATAGTTCTTTTAACAAAATCTCTGCTTGTCACTGTATTTCGCCTTTAAACCAGTGTTATTCTATCTGTTTTAATCTGCCCGGTTGTCCCGGACAGTTACAGATGTTTTACCTATTCCAGAGCTCCTTCGGATAAACCCCGGCCTCCCTGAGCTTCTTTATGGATTCCACTACAAAAGGCTTATCCTTCTTATAGGTTACGCCAAACCACCGCTCGTCCGTTTTCAGGACCTGAACGCCCGCCTTGTTTTCTGTTAACAGGCGGTCTATCACCGTCGGAAGATAGAACTCCGCCTTTAACGGGTCCTTCGGCATATCCGTAGTCAGGAATTCCGTAAAACACCGCTCAGCCTCCGTCAGATAGCTCTCCGTAAAGCCCCAGAGATTCATAGAAACGATAGTATCGCCGGAAATATCGACATATCCGCCGTCCTCCCTTGAATCCTCCTTATACGCTGCCCCGGTTTCCGTTTTTACAATATGCGTTCTCTCAACGATATCCGTAAGCTCCCCGCTTCCGTTTACGGTACAGATCCCCCGGGAGACATATCCGTTTTCCGTCAATGTATTCTTAAGCGCGTAGCCCACCATGGCATAATGGTATCTCCTGTCGTCCCCGCCTGCTGTCTGGGTAGTGTTTTCCGCAGGGCTCTCGTCTCCGGTCTCTGCCAGAAAATCATAGATCTTCTGATACGCGTCTCTTCCGTAAAAATCATCCGAATTGATTACGGCAAAGTGTGCGTCAATCACATCCTTGCAGCAAAGCACCGCATGCGCCGTCCCCCAGGGCTTTACCCTTCCCTCGGGAACAAAAAACCCCTCCGGCAGCATCGAAAGCTCCTGAAATACATAGTCCACCGGAACGAACCGGCTTACCGCATCCCCGATGCAGTCCTGAAAATCGGAAAGATTCTCCCGTTTTATAATGAAGATGACCCGTCCGAACCCGGCATGGATCGCGTCATAGATCGAAAAATCAATGATCTTGTTCCCGTACTCGTCCACCGGATCGATCTGCTTAAGCCCCCCGTAGCGGGAGCCCATTCCCGCCGCAAGGATCACTAAAATAGGCTTTTTCATAAGTTCTTAAACCTCGAATTAATTTTCTGTTTGCTTTACCGGCTCGCTGGTCAGATCTACGCCGAGCCGCTTAAAGGTCCGGATATCCACCTCCGAAAGCATCACGGAGGTATGGACCTGACAGCCCCGAAGCGACGGGAGCATCGCAAGCGCCTTCTCGGCATTCTCATCGGTCTTTGCGGAGATCGCAAGCGCGATCAGGACCTCGTCCGTATGGAGCCTTGGGTTCCTGCTCCCGAGATAATCGACCTTCAGCCGCTGGATCGGCTCGATGGCCTCCGGAGAGATCACGTGCCGGTTATGGGTAACTCCCGCAAGCACCTTTAAGGCATTTAAAAGAAGCGCTGCCGACGCGCCGAGGAGCTTTGTCGTCTTTGAGGTAATGATCCTTCCGTCGGAAAGCTCGATCGCGGCCGTCGGAACCCCTAACTTCTCCGCCCTTTCGTTCGCGGCTACCGTAACGTGCCTGTCGTCGGTGGTGATCTTTGCCTGCTTCATCAGAAGCTCCAGCTTATAGACCTCATTTTCCTCCGCCTGTTCATTCAGCAGAGCGTTCCTCGTCGTATAATACCGTCGGATGATCTCCTGCTTTGAAGCCTCGCAGCAGACCTCGTCGTCGATGATACAGTTTCCGACCATATTGACGCCCATATCCGTCGGCGATTTATAGGGGCAGTCTCCGTAGATCCCCTCAAAGATCGAATGCAGCACAGGGAAGATCTCGATATCCCGGTTATAATTGACCGTTGTCTCCCCGTAAGCCTCCAGATGAAAGGGATCGATCATATTGACATCATTAAGATCCGCTGTCGCTGCCTCATAGGCAAGATTGATCGGATGCTTTAACGGAATATTCCAGATCGGAAAGGTCTCAAACTTCGCGTAGCCGGCCTTGATCCCCCGCTTATTCTCGTGATACAGCTGGGACAGGCAGGTCGCCATCTTCCCGCTCCCGGGCCCCGGCGCCGTAACGACGACAAGAGGCCGTTTCGTCTTGACGTAATCATTGCGTCCAAAGCCCTCGTCGCTGACGATCAGCGGAATATTTGACGGATACCCCTCGATCAGATAGTGCCGGTAGACCTTCACGCCCCGTTTCTTCATCCTCTGCATAAAAACGTCCGCCGCGCCCTGCCCGCTGTAATGCGTTAAAACGACGCTTCCGACATAAAAGCCTCTGCTCTCGAACTCATGCATCAGACGCTTGACATCCTCATCGTAGGTGATCCCCAGGTCACCGCGGATCTTGTTCTTTTCGATATCCGCCGCGTTGATCACGATCAGGATCTCAACCTGATCCGACAGCTGCATCAGCATCCGCAGCTTCGAATCCGGCTCAAAGCCGGGCAGGACCCTCGATGCGTGATAATCGTCAAACAGCTTTCCTCCGAACTCCAGATACAGCTTGTTTCCAAATTTGGCGATCCGCTCCCTGATATGCTCCGACTGCATCTTCAGATATTTTTCATTGTCAAAGCCGGGCTTTGCCGGCCCGTTTTTGCCGCTGTCCTTCCAAACCGCACACATCCTGTCTTCCCTCTCTGTTGATACTATATATTAGGAAACGAATTTATTTGTTTCCTCTTGCGCCGGTTGCGGAGCGCTGAAAGCGCCTTCCTTATCGCAATCGTTTGCTACAATTAATTCGTCGACGCTTTCAGTCGTACAATTTCTGCCAATGCCTCCTTCAATCTGCTCTCCATATCGATCAGCTTGCTCTCGGTATCGGTCAGCTTGCTCTCGGTATCGGTCAGTTTACTCTCGGTATCGGTCAGCTTGCCCTCGGTATCGGTCAGTTTGCCTTCGGTATCGGTCAGCTTGCCCCTTGTATAGTTGAGTTCACTCATTGTATAGACCAGTTCCTCTTCTGCCTCATCAGCTCTCTTTCTTTCTGCCGCTGTCTCTTCAGCAAATAATTCGTTGATCGCTTCGCACATACCGTTTCCCTCCTTGCTTTTGCGCATTAATGCTTCGTTTGCCCTGGTAAATACATTCATTACGTTATCGGCATATTTCCTGTTCTTAACGTCAAGACCCGGCGTAACCTTTAGAATTCCCTGTAATTCTGCCTCGGTTCC
>JAFSXN010000125.1 GCA_017444015.1 Lachnospiraceae bacterium
AATTTACCCCTTGACAAAGGTCATTACATATCAGTTACTATCAGTTTCTCTTGTATGATCTTGTGAATGGAGCAACGAAGGTTTCAGAGTCTGTATGCGTTGTCCTTAGAGAAAAGCAAACGGGTCGGGTTCTCATGGGAAAGAATGGTGCTGGAGTACGTGTAAAGCGAACAGAAATATTGAATAGGAAGAGCAACGAGTTTTCAGAGCTTGGACAGTTCTCCACGCCGGTCACGCTGGACATGAAAAAGGTAGCCCTGGCCAGAGCAAAGGCTTATTTGCAGAATGCTCGGAATAGCGCAGCGATTGAGGATGATGAGGAAAGTATAGAAAGTATATACTCTCAGGTGGTTTTGGCAGCGAAAGCAATAGCTGATGATGGACTTAAGGACGGCGACGGTGTTGAATTGGCGTTTGATGATTCAAATAGCATTAGTATAATGGATAAGATGCTGGACAAGATTATTTCGAGTATTACAGATAATATGACGAAAACTTCTTTCTGCAAACAACTTGCTGTATTCGGAAAACTGGTCGGACATGAGTTTTTTCAAAGAAATCGAAAAGAAGGCTATAGTTCAGCTACGACAAGGGTAGTTGACGGGAAAAAGTTCCAACGGCGTTACTACCGTCTCAACATAATTTCAGATTTTCTATAAGGGGGTGAGAACTATGTCAAAAGGATTATTGAATGGATATATCGGGAGTAAGGATAGTTTCAGCTGGGAGATACGAGCTCTATTTGATAAAAATAGTAAAAAGTATATCGAGCCGTATGCAGGAGGAGCCGGAGTATATTTCTCATTACCTAACGGTGCGTATGAGAAGGAATGGCTTAACGATCAAAACCCGTGTGTAGCTATCCTTTATCAGGTGATCTCTGATGAAGAGACGAGGACTGATGTGGTGAAGAGGATTATTTCCGTTGAAAAGCCGGATGACGTCTCGGAAGCAAAACGGCTATACGGAGAGGCACAGGAAAAGGTAAATGGACTGAAGTGCTTAAAAGTTGCCAGTAATCTGAAAGACGTGCTGGATTCTGATCAAATCATTGATATGGCAGTAAGTTCATTTATTGTATACAGTCAGTCATTCAATAAGGCTGGTCGGGGATACTCAGACCTAATGAGTAATGATGTGTACCAAGCGGTGACAAGAGAAAACTTGATATCGAGTATAAACCGGCTGAAAACCCTGAATTTAGCGACCAATATGGATGCAGGTGAGATAATCAAAAAGAAAAAAGATGATTCTTCTGTTCAATTTTATCTGGATCCCCCATATGTTGGGGTTTCTAGGGCTAACAAGGGAAAGAACTATGGATATGATATGATCTCTCTAAGAGAGCATTATGAACTGGCTTGCAAAATCAGGGATTCTAAAGCAGCTGTAGTGCTATCCGGATACCGTGCTCCGCAACAGGGAGTCCCAACGATTTATGATGCGGTTCTAAGACGCGGCTGGCATTGCTATCAGATCGGCGAGACTCAAAACAAGGCTCAGGTAGTTGAAAAAGGGTCAAGGAAAGCTGTTGTTGCCGAGTATGTGTGGACAAATCGTGTGCCAGACGAAGCTTGTCACTATATTTCACTAGAGGATTATAAAGAGAATTTGACCGTTGAGAAATTTATAAAAAGAACTATGGAAGCTATTGAGGATGGGCGGATCACGGATAAGAAAGATGTAAAGGACTATTTTGATTTTAAGAATTATTATATGAAGAAATGGAGGGATAATCATGAAAATTCAAGATTTGTCTGACAATTTGGTGCTAATTGATCTGGAGGAGTTGATGAGAGTGACTTCCTTTGGCAGGCGCAGGGCTCTTAAGTTTGCAGAGATGGCAAAAGCAAGGGTTATGATAGGCCGCAGTTTGCGATTTGATGTGCAGAAGCTGAAAGAGTTTTCGTACTATGAGGCTTTTTGACACACGGTTTTTCGCTTGACTAAGATAATTGGAGGCGGTACAATCGCCCCCACAAAATAAGGAATATGGAGGTTTTGATATGTCGGTAAGAATAAGAAAAGACAGAGATGGACGAGTGCTTCCACAGGGAGTATCTCAGAGAGCAGACGGTAGATATATGTACAGGTATTCCTATTTGGGAAAGAACAGGTATATATATGACAGAGACCTGACCTGCCTCAAGAAAAAGATTAAGGAGGCTGAAGATAAAATGATGTTTGCCAAAGATCCTCAGGCAGATCAAATTTCCTTGAACGAGTATTTCGTTCACTATATGGAGTCTGTGAAGAAAAGACAGCTCGCAGATGTGACTTATACGCATTATTATCAAAATTATGAATGGTACATTGAAGATGGTGTGGGGAAAATGAAACTGAGGGAGATAAGGAACAGCGATCTTATCGAGTATATCCAGCAGGAAGCAGACAAGCATAATATGACAAAACAGACGGTGCAGGGAATTTGTTCGCAGCTGGCTAATTGCTTTGGACAAGCCGTGAAAGATGGGATTTTGTATATTAATCCGGCGTTTGGTGTGGCAGGGAGAATCAGCTGCAGACCGAGTAAGGAAAAGATAGCGTTAAAGGTTGAAGAAGTTGAGCTGATGTTGAATTGGGTCAGAGATGATCCGTATTTTCAAATATACTATCCTCTTCTATTTGTTGCATTATATACCGGTATGCGTTGGGGAGAATTGAGCGGATTGACATGGGAAGATATTGATTTTGAGTATGGAATAATAAGTATCAATCATGCAATGAATTACAGAGATAGAGGAAAAGGGCATGAATTTTATGCCACCAGATGCAAAACCGAAAAATCTATAAGGACAATTCGAATGATTCCAGAAATTGAAGAGAGATTCAGAGAACAGAAAAAATACCAGAATCTCATGAGTATCAGGCAGGATGTGGTCATAGATGGGTATAAGGGCTTTATCTTCACAACAAAACAAGGACTTCCCTTTACAAATGAGGGGATAGTAGCTACGATAAATAGGATTATCAGGAAAGCCAATGTCTGGGAGGCTGAAAGAGCGGAAAAAGAAAACAGAAAAGCTGTTGTGATCCCAAGGCATACGCCACATATTTGGCGCCATACCTTTTGTACAAGACTGGTGGAGCAGGGTGTTAGACCGGAGATTATTAAAGAAATCATGGGTCACAAGAAAATCCAGACCAGTCTGGATGTATATAATCACCTTTCGGCAAAAAATATACATATAGAAGATTTTACCAACGCTATGGCGTCCATACTTCCGAAAGGTGTGAAAGTGGATAATGAAGAGGAACGCATGACAAATGTGGTTGACCTGACACAGTATTTGACACAAAAAAATGACATAAAGGGTGCTCCAAAGAAGGGAAATGCTGTTGACAGATTCTTGGAAAACCCTTGATTTTGGGGCAACGGTGTCTATATGGTGCTGAAATCTTCTGACATGGCGCTGATGCCTTATGTGCAGGACTAAAGCCTGTATATGTTTACAGAGAGGAGATCGGGAATGGAAAGCTTGACAATAGAAGAACAAGCCAACCATGATGATCGACCGACTGATGGATGTCCGGCGCGTACAGCATGCCACGGATAAGGAGAAGGAGCTGGAGAATCAGGAAAAGGTTCTGATTGTAAAGCTCGAGGCTCTTGGTGTGACGGTATCCGTTATGCCGGATTTTTCCTGAAGAAAACAATTGTAAAAAGCCGGGGATTTATTCCCCGGCCTTTTTATGCACAGGCCCGCGTATGGAAATTTTCCGGCTGAAGCCGGACGCGGGCTGCGCGGCGAGCAGGGCAGATAATTTTTCCCTGCTCGATTTATCTTGGGCTTCTTTCCAGATTTACAAACCGTGTATATTCCGGCAGCCAGGCCAGACTTATGCTTCCGATCGGGCCGTTTCTCTGTTTCGCGACGATGATCTCCGCGGTTCCCTTGTATTCCGAATCCTTATTGTAATACTCATCACGATAGATGAACATAACCACGTCCGCATCCTGCTCGATGGCACCGGATTCTCTTAAGTCCGAGAGCATGGGTCTGTGGTCCTGCCGCTGCTCTACGGCGCGGGAAAGCTGGGACAGAGCGATTACCGGCACCTCCAGCTCTCTGGCAAGAGCCTTAAGAGACCGGGAAATATCGGAAATCTCCTGCTGACGGGAGTCGGATCCCCGCCCGCTGCCGCTCATGAGCTGGAGATAATCGATGATGACCAGAGAAAGATCATGATCCAGCTTAAATTTCCGGCATTTGGAACGAAGCTCCGGTACCGAGATACCGGGCGTATCGTCTATGATCAGAGAGGACTGGCCGATCACGCCCGCTCCCTCAATCAGCTTTTCCCAGTCACTGTCCTTCAGATTTCCGGTACGGATCGCCTGGGAATCCACACGGGATTCCAGCGCAAAAAGCCGGTTTACGATCTGTTCCTTGGACATTTCCAGAGAAAAAACAGCCACGCATTTATTCAGCCGGAAGGCCGCGTGCTCGGCAATGTTCAGCATAAAGGAGGTCTTTCCCATGGAGGGACGCGCAGCGATCAGGATCAGATCCGAGTTCTGAAGCCCCGCCGTGTTTCGATCCAGATCTGTAAAGCCCGTGGCCAGACCGGTTACCATGCTCTTCGACTGGCTCACCTTCTGGATATGCTTCAGGGAATTCATGACGATTTCCCGGATCGGCGTAAAGTCGGTATTCCGCCGGGTCTGCAGAAGACGGAAGATCTTTGTTTCCGTATCGTCCAGAATATCCGTAACCGGCGAACTCTGGGCGTAGCACTCGTTCTCGATCTCCTCATTGGCCTTGATCAGGGCTCTCAAAACCGCTTTATCCCGGACAATGTTCGCGTAATACTTGATATTCAGGGAGGTAGGGACCGAGGAAACGATCTCTCCTACATATTCCAGCGAGGCCACCTCGTCCGGAACCTTCATTTCCCGGAGCTTGTTCTGCAGAGTAACCAGATCAATGGCCTCTCCGGCAGCGAACATTTCCGTCATTGCGGTAAAGAGCATACCGTACTGGCTGTAATAGAAATCCTCTTTGACAAGGATCTCCGTCGCCATGGCTACGGCTTCCTTATTCATAATCATGGCACCGATCACAGACTGCTCTGCCTCAAGACTGCTGGGCAGAGTCCGCCGGATGACCGCTTCGGTATCCATTAATCCTTCTCCTCTTCTACTTTCACACGGAGCACGGCTGTCACGTTCTTATGAAGCTTTACGGACACTTCATAGGTCCCGAGCGCCTTGATGGGCTCCGGCAGAACCATTTTTTTCTTGTCCAGCTCCAGAGAAAGCTGGGATTTTACCGCTTCTGAGATCTCCTTGGTCGATACCGAACCGAAGGTACGCCCGTCCTTTCCGGATTTCATGGTCAGAGTAACCTGCTTTTCCTTCAGATCCTCCGCGAGCTTCTTCGCGTTTTCGAGGCTTTCCTCGGCCACTTTTTCCTCATGAGCGGTCCGGAGCTTCAGATCGTTCATCGCGGCACCCGTTGCCTCGACACCCTGCCTTTTCGCGATCAGCACATTCCGCGCATAGGAGTCATTTACCTCGATCAGATCTCCCTTTTTTCCTTTTCCCTTAACATCCTGTAATAAGATTACCTTCATAAATGGATACTTCCTTCCTCGATCATGACATCCAGCGTATTCTTCACACGCGAGATGGCCTCTTCGATCGTACAATCCTTAAACTGGCAGCCTGCAACGCTGACATGACCGCCCCCTCCGAGTCTTTCCATGATGAGCTGTACATTGATCTCATCAATGGATCTGGAACTGACAAAAATCTTGTTCTGATATTCGGTCAGAACAAAGGAGGCCTTGATGCCGATGATGTTCAACAGCTCATTGGCGGCCTGCGCCCCGACAATGGTGGGGCTGTCCACGTTATCCTGGCAGACGGAGATCGCAAAGGAATTTCTGTACACCTCCGCCCGTCTGAGGATTTCGGCTCTGGCCTTATATGCCTCCATATCATTCCGCATCATCTTCCGCACACGGGTCACATCCGTACCGCACCTCTTCAGATATGCGGCGGCTTCAAAGGTACGGACTCCCGTCTTTGTCAGGAAGTTATTGGTATCGATCAGGATCCCGGCATAAATCGCGTCTGCTTCCTCCGGGGTCAATTTAATGTCTGTGGAGAAATACTGGAGTACCTCTGCCACCATTTCGCAGGTCGAGGAAGCAAAGGGCTCGATATACGAAAGGATCGGATTATCGATTACCTCTGTTCCCTGGCGGTGGTGGTCAAACACCACAACGCTTGACCGGTAGCGGCGCAGCAGCTCCGGACATTCCGTATAGGAGGGCCGGTTCGTATCAACCACCATGATCAGGGTATTGTCACCAGCGATCTCCAGAGCCTCGTCACTGTTAATGAACATATCCGGCGCATAGCCCTTATCCGGGGTAAAGGTATTTACTTCATTCCGAAGGGACGCCGATATTTCGTTAATTACGACATGACATTCCTTCTCCAGACTTTTCGCCATGACACAGACACCGATGGCCGCACCAAAGGCATCCGGATCACTGATGGTATGGCCCATGACGAGCACATCCTTATGCGTTTCGATCATTTCCCTCAGGGCATGTGCCTTGACACGCGCCTTCACGCGGGTATTCTTCGAGATCTCCCGCTGACTGCCTCCGTAATAGGAAAGATCCTCTCCCTCGCGGATCACCGCCTGGTCTCCGCCGCGGGCCAGGGCCAGATCAATGGCGGCATGGGCAAATTCGTAATTCTGGGTATAGCTGTCTCCGGTCGCGCCGATACCGATGGACAGAGTAACCGTCCGCTCCTTGCCGATCTTGATGGACTTGACATCCTCGATCAGGTGGAAGCGTTCTTCCTTCAGCTTATTCAGGTATTTATTACGAAAGACCACGAAATATTTGTCTTTTTCTATCTTTCGGACAAGTCCGTCTACTTCGGAGAAGTACTTGTTCACCCGCCGGTCCACCAGAGCCAGAAGCATGGACTGCTTTACATCCTCTACATGCTCCAGCACCTCCTCGTAGTTGTCGATGTAGACCAGACCGGCTACCAGACGCTGCTCCTCCTTTTCACGAAGGATCCGGCGGTAGTCCGTTTCATCGAAGAAATACAGAGCCGTCAGGAACTGCTCCTCCGAATCCATGGACAGAATGTTTGTTTCTCCCGCGAAGTCTCCGAAGGTCATTCTGGAAATCATAACCCGAAGGGTACGGTTGTTAATCTCCAGGATCTGTTCCGTAATCTCCGGCTTCTGCAAAAGCTCTCTGGTAAGCTGCGGAAATACCGTGGTAATGGATTTGTGGTAGGTTTTATCCTTTTCTGTCAGTTTTGTAAACTGTTCATTGACCCATAAAAACCTTCCGACGTTATCCAGAAGCGCGTAGGGGATCACAAATTCGTCCAGCAGCTTTTTCTGGACCGAGCCGTAATGTGCGGCAAAATCAACGATCTCCTGAGTCATGGCATTTCTAAGCGTCAGCCAGCCGATCAGGATCACAAGTCCGTACACCGCTGCAAATATCCCGACAATGAGGCAGGCGTCCCGGTTTACCCAGAACAGCACGATGGCAGCGGCTGCGATAACAAAGAAAAGGATCTGGGGGAGCAGAAAAAACCGCCGGATCTTTCCCTTCAGCTTGAGTTTTGAATTCATGCGTTGTCTCCTTACGAAATACGGTCACGATCCATAGGTCTACAGATTTTTCGGACCATAACGCAACACGCGTCGATATTATACCACAGAATTTGAAAAAAGTAAAAAGAAGGTGTAAGCTTTGAGATATGAAGGAAAAATGGTACGCGGTCCGCTGTGGCCGCAACCCCGGGATCTATCGGACCTGGGAGGCATGCAAATCAGAAACGGCCGGTTTTTCCGGGGCTGTTTATAAATCATTTCCGACGCGGGAAGAGGCGGAGGCTTTTTTGAACGCCAAAGAGCAGGACAGCTCGGAAAAGAAAGAAACGACGGAGGAATGGAACCGGCTGGCCGAGGAGCGGATCGGGTCTCTTGGTCCCGGAGAGGCTCTTGCCTTTGTGGACGGAAGCTATAACGCCGGCCGGCAGACCGGCGGCTATGGCGTGATCTATCTGGAGCAATACGGAGTGGAAACGCTGCTTCAGGGAGGCTTTTCGGCAAAGGATCATCCGGAGCTTACAAAGCTTCGCAATGTGGCGGCAGAGCTGCTCGGCGTGCGCTCGGCCGTGAACAGAGCCGTATCCGACGGAAAAGAGAAGCTCTTCGTCTTTTATGATTATGCCGGAATCGAGCATTGGGCCATAGGAACCTGGAAAACCAACCTTGCGGCTACCGAAGAATATGCTGCTTTTATGAAGGAAATGCAGACGAAGCTCACAATCGTTTTCCAGAAGGTGCCGGCGCATACCGGTGTTTCCTATAATGAGAGGGCGGACCGGCTGGCGAAGAAAGCATCGGAGGAGGTAGAGTCCCGTGAAGATTCTGTACTATAGCTGGGAATTGTCCGACAAGGATATTCCTCAGTCCCTTTCACAGCTCGGCCATACCGTAACGACCCTCCCTTCCGCCGGTTGGAAGGGTCCCGAGTCAGAGGAGCTGTATCAGGCGATCCTTGACCGGCTGGCCAACGGATTCGATGCGGTATTTACGATGAACTTTTTTCCGGCGATCGCCCGGGCCTGTCAGGAAAAGGGAGTGCTCTATCTTTCCTGGATCTGGGACTGCCCGCATCTTACGCTTTATTCCAAAACCGCCGGATATTCCTGCAACCGCATATTTTCGTTTGATCTGATCCAGACACAGGAGCTGTTAAAGCGCAGGGTACAGGTGAAATATCTGCCTCTCGCAGTCAATACCGATCGGTTGAGCACATTGATCGGAGCTTCTCAGCAGGGAGAGAAAGAATATCAGGTCAGCTTCGTCGGCAGCCTGAAGCAGGAGGAGGGAGAGGAGGGGATCCTCGGCCGGATCCGGAATATGCCGGAGGATTTAAGAGGCTATATTGACGGGATCGTCGAGGCGCAGCTTCTGATTTACGGCTATGATCTGATCGGGGAATGTCTTTCCAGAGAGAAGCTCCTGCAGCTTGTGCGCCTTGCGCCGATAACGGACCCGGAGGATTATGAAACGGACAAACCTGGTGTTTACGCGGACTGGATAAGGAAAAAATGTACGATCCTGGAACGGAAACGGCTGCTTACGGAGGTCTCTTCGCGTTTTCCGCTGACTCTTGCCTCCCCCAAGGATCCCGGGATTTCCGGGGTTCAATATCTGGGTCTTGTGGATTATGCGACGAAAATGCCTCTGGTCTTTGCCCGCAGCCGGATCAATCTGAACCTTACGATGCGTACCATACGCCACGGAATTCCTCTGAGGGTTTTGGATGTGCTGGGCGCAGGCGGCTTTCTGATCACAAACTACCAGCCGGATTTTGATAATTATTTTACGAACGGAAAAGAGCTGGTCTGGTTCGAGTCAAAGGAACAGCTTTTGGAGCTGATTGATTATTATCTGAGGAATGAGGAGGAAAGAGATCGCATCGCAAAAGAGGGTCAGAGAAGGGCTGCGCAGATTTTTAATTATCCATCGATCCTGAAGGAGCTGTTTTCGCAAATTTAGGGAAAATGCAGGGTTCTCCATTATATAGAAAAACACCCGGATTTTTTCCGGGTGCTTTGTCCTTTTTGAGATATTTCGATCAGCCCTGTTCGATCGCTCCGGTGGGGCAAACACCGGCGCAGGTACCACAGTCCACACAGGAACCGGCATCGATCTGATATTTGTCATCTCCCTGAGAAATAGCGCCTACGGGGCACTCGGGTTCACAGGTCCCACAGGATACACAGGAATCTCCGATTACATATGCCATAGCTAAATTACCTCCTTTTTTAAGCTTGCCTGTCATGCAATACCTTATCATAAACAGGGGGATAATTCAAGTAAAAAGAGAGGGAAGGTTGACTTTTCAGCGCTTTCCACCTATAATTCACCCATATCTTTACGGAAAAAGAGGATGATTTCATGAAAATTTATGATGAACTGACTGCCCGGGGGCTGATCGCCCAGGTGACGGATGAAGGTGAGATAAAAGAGCTTGTAAATAACGGAAAGGCTGTCTTTTACATCGGCTTTGACCCTACAGCGGATTCTCTGCATGTGGGACATTTTATGGCGTTATGTCTTATGAAGCGGCTCCAGATGGCGGGAAATCAGCCCATCGCCCTTCTCGGAGGCGGGACCGGAATGATCGGGGATCCCTCCGGCCGAACGGATATGCGTCAGATGATGACTAAGGAGACGATTGAGCATAATATCGAGTGCTTTAAAAGCCAGATGAGCCGGTTCATCGAGTTCGGTGAGGGAAAGGCCAGGATGGTGAACAACGGCGACTGGCTCTTGGACCTGAACTATGTTGAGCTTTTAAGAGAGGTCGGTGCCCATTTCTCCGTGAACCGGATGCTGACGGCGGAATGCTATAAACAGCGGATGGAGCGGGGTCTGTCCTTCCTGGAATTTAATTATATGATCATGCAGGCCTACGATTTCTATATGCTGTACCAGAAATACGGCTGCAATATGCAGTTCGGAGGCGACGACCAGTGGTCGAACATGCTGGCAGGCACGGAGCTGATCCGGCGGAAGCTGGGGAAGGACGCTTATGCCATGACCATTACCCTGCTTCTGAATTCCGAAGGGAATAAGATGGGCAAGACCCAGAAGGGGGCGGTCTGGCTGGATCCGAAGAAGACCTCGCCCTTCGAATTCTACCAGTATTGGAGAAATGTGGCGGATTCCGATGTATTAAAATGCATCCGTCTCCTTACCTTCCTTCCGCTGGAGGAGATCGATGAGATGATGTCGTGGGAAGGAAGCCAGTTGAACAGGGCAAAGGAGATCCTGGCCTTTGAGCTGACAAAGCTGGTCCACGGAGAGGAGGAGGCCGGTAAGGCGGAGGAAAGCGCAAAGGCGCTCTTCGCGGGCGGCGGAGACACCTCCAATATGCCCTCTTATACGCTTTCGGAGGAGGATTTCCGGGACGGAGCGATCGATATTCTTTCCGTCCTGACAAAATCCGGTTTGTGTCCCTCGAGAAACGAGGCCAGACGGGCGGTAGAACAGGGCGGCGTTACCGTCAACGATGAAAAATGCGGGGATGTTAAGGCTCTGTTTACAAAGGACAGCTTCCTGAAGGACGGAATGATCGTCAGAAGAGGGAAAAAGAATTACAAGAGGATTGTGATCGAATAAAAAAAGGGGCGGTTTAAACCGCCTCTTTTTCTGTTTCAGTTTCTGTTTTTTCCCGGGCAAGGAACTTGTTGATCTCCTCGACAAGGCTGTCGGGATCAATTCCGTGGACCATGGCGGCCATCTCCAGCGTTTCCATCTGGGAGGAGGGGCAGCCGAGACAATGCATTCCGATTCCCATCAGGATCGGCGCCACATCCTGGTCCAGACTCAGAAGCTCTCCGATCATGGTTTCCCTGGTTACCTGCTGTACATTCGTAGCTGTATCTGACATAAAACTCTCCTTTCTTAATCAAAACAGGTTTGCCGTTTCGAACCGACGGCTATCTTATATTATCACGATCAATCCTTCTTTGCAACGTTTCCTCCCTTTTGGTAGGGAATGGCGCTGCTGCGCTCGATAAGGCTGGTGGAAACCGTAACCCGGCAGGCGCCTCTTCCGAATTCAGAGAAATGGCGTTCCCGGATCTCGGGAAGCTGGGAATGGAGAAGCTCCATAGCCATAATCCCCATCTGCTGCTTGCGGATCCGGATCGTCGTCAGAGGGGGATCCACCAGCGTACATAAGGGCATATCGTCAAAACCGATGATCGAAACATCCTCGGGTACCCGGTAGCCGTGAGCCTTTAATGCCCGTACACAGGAGGCGGCGATGATGTCATTGTCCGCAAAAAAGGCGGACAGGGGCTTTCCTCCCTCGGACAGCCACCGGTCCATGTCGCGGTAGGCCTTTTCGGAGGAGATATCCACTTCTATGATCATGGGCTTGGCGAAATCCGCTACTTTGGCTTCTTTTCTGGCCTTGAAAAAGCCCTGTTCTCTCTCATCGAAGGTGTCGATCCGCTGGCGGGATTTTAAATAGCCGACGTCCGGATGTCCCAGCGAGAAAAGACGGGATGCGGCGGCATAGGCCCCGCCCAGATTATCGGAGACAACACTGTCCACCTCTACGATATTCGTGGCGTTGTCGATCATCACAAAGGGAAGCTCTGCCTGCAAAAGACCGGAACGGGAAAACTCCAGGATATCCCGGTCTCTGACCTCGGTTGAGAGCATGATGACGCCTGTCACATCGTTTAATAAGGAAGAAAACTGTTCCTCCCAGTTTCCCTTTGCGTCAAAATAACTGACCAGAACGTTAAAGCCAAGCTCCTTGGCCGAGGACTCGATCCCCTGCATCACAAGCGCATGGAAGTCCGTTCCCTTTACCACGTCTCCCTGCTCGCAGAAGATCATATAACGGACATTCTGGGTCAGGTTTACCGGAAAACGCCGATGCTTCTGGTAGCCCATACGCTCGGCTGCCCGTCTCACGCGGATCCTTGTCTCCTCGGAAACACCGGGTCTGCCGTTCAGAGCCAGCGAGACCGCGGAAGGAGAGATCCCTGTTTTTTCGGCTATATCACCAATGGTTACTGCCATAAAAGCTACTCCTATACTTATTACATTATCTCACTTATAACTCGCTTACTGAAAAAAGTCAACGCATTAACTAAATAATTTAGTAGAATACAACTCGATTTCATTGGTTCTGCATGATGAAACAGAACTAAACTTGTATAAAACTGACAAAAAATGAACAAATTGTAAATAAGCTCTGGACAAATATGTGAACAGATGGTAATATCCTAG
>JAFSXN010000011.1 GCA_017444015.1 Lachnospiraceae bacterium
ATAACGAAATTACTTTCCATTTCGTTATTGAGTGCGCCGAATTCGGGCCGCTTAAGGCGGCATATTTCCTATCCGAATTCGTGCGCATCATATTATACGATTAACGAAAAGCGGCAGAGCTTTTCGTTAATCAGTATAATACAGATAATATAGAGGATATACGATCGGTGCTTTCGGGCCTTTGGTCTGAAAGGTAAAAGGGAAACAGGTGAGAGGCCTGTACGATCTCGTCACTGTATGCGGAACGTATCTGTCTGCTTCGGCGATGCCGGGCAGTCACTGGATTTATTCCGGGAAGGCGGCAGATAGGGCCCGGACAGTCGCAAAGCGCTTCTTTAACGCTTTTTTGCGATCCGGGAACGCGAGTCAGGAAACCTGCCGGTCGTAGAGAATCGCATCGAAACCACGAGGAATTGGTTCTGCGTTCGTTCCGAACCGGACGGGCCTTTTGCCCTGTCTCTTCTTTGGTTCACGTGACCTTCTTTGTCCTTTCGATCCGATTTCCCTTATATTATAAAGAACAATATTTTTTAAGGAGGAAAACATGAAGAATCGAGTTGTACTTGCACTCTGCGCAGTGCTTGCGACAGGGCTGTTTACGGGCTGTTACTACGATCCGTCGATGCTTTCGCAGGCGGCGCCGGTACCTGTGACAGAAGAAGCTCCTGTGGCAGAAACAGCAGAAGAGACCGCGGAGGAAGCGGAAGAAGAGGACGAGGAAAATTATGAAACCGGTGACGCAAGCCTGGATGATCCGAGGAACCAGGATGATATCGGCGAGAACGAGCTTTTGGTCGTCAGCTTCGGAACCAGCTTCAACGACAGCAGAAGACTGACCATCGGCGCCATCGAGGCGGATCTCGCGGAAGCCTTCCCGAAATTTTCGGTCAGAAGAGGCTTTACCAGCCAGATCATCATCGATCACGTTAAGGACCGGGACGGTGAGGTGATCGACAATGTAACCGAGGCGCTTGACCGGGCAGCGGATAACGGCGTAAAGACTCTGGTAGTCCAGCCGACCCATCTGATGCACGGCTATGAGTATACCGATCTGGTAGAGGAGCTTGGGGATTACGCGGACGCGTTTGATAAGATCGTTATTTCCGAGCCGCTTCTTACCTCGGATGAGGATTTCTCGAGGGTTGCCGAGGCGGTAACAAAGGCGACGGCGGAATATGACGACGGCGAGACAGCGATCTGCTTTATGGGGCATGGAACCGAGGCGGAATCCAATGAAGTATACGCGAAGTTCCAGAAGGTCCTGACCGATGCGGGTTATGAGAACTATTATGTCGGTACGGTTGAGGCGACTCCTTCGGTGGATGACGTTCTGGCAGCGGTTTCCAAAGGAAATTATAAGCGCGTCGTCTTAGAGCCTTTGATGGTTGTTGCGGGAGACCATGCCAATAACGATATGGCAGGCGATGAAGAGGATTCCTGGAAATCTGTTTTCGAGGCAGCAGGCTATGAGGTTGTCTGCCTTGTACAGGGGCTCGGAGAGAATGCGGAGATCCGTGAGATCTATGTAGAGCACGCAAAGGAAGCAATTACCTCAGAGCTTGGTGACGAGGTTGCGGATGCTTCGGAAATGACAACGGTTTCCGAGGTTGGAGGAGAGGGGCTTACGCCCCTTTCCGCCTCTGACATTGCGGACGGAACCTATGAGATCGAGGCGGAATCCAGCTCCTCGATGTTTCGTATTACAGGCTGTGAGCTTACGGTAGAGAAGGGTGAGATGACAGCGGTCCTTACCATGGGAGGAAAGGGCTATCTCTATGTTTATCCCGGGTCTGCGATCGACGCGGCGCTTGCGGATGAGAAGGACTACATTCCCTTTGAGGAGAGCGCGGACGGCGCCCATACCTTTACAATTCCGGTAGAAGCTCTGGATGCCCCGTTTGAGCTGGCGGCGTTTTCCAAGAATAAAGAAAAATGGTATGACCGTACGATCGTTTTGCTTTCCGATCAGATCCCGGCAGAAAACATAAGCGGAAGGAGCGCAGGTACGGATGGACCGACAAGCGTTCTTCTTTCCGATGGAACGTATCTCTGTGAGGTCACTCTGACGGGCGGCAGCGGAAAGGCAAGCGTGGAGAGCCCCGCGAAGCTTACGGTAAAGGATGGAACCGTTACCGCCGCGATCGTGTTCTCCAGCCCGAATTATGACTATGTCCTGATCGACGGCGAAAAGCTCCTTCCGGTCAATACAGAGGGGAATTCGACCTTTGAGATTCCGGTGGAGGGCTTTGATATCGAGCAGAAGATCACCGCGGATACAACGGCGATGAGCAAGCCCCACGAGATCGATTATACATTGAATTTTGATTCCTCTTCGATCCAGGCAGAGTAGAGAATTATGAAAAAGAATAGATGGTTTACCATACTGTTTATTATGTCAACTATCCTGCTGGCAGGCTGTGCCTCAGGAGAACCCGCCGGACAGGCTCCGAAGAGCATTTCGGCAGAGACTCCTGTCTCAGAGCCTGCTTTTTCTCTGGTAGAGCCTGACGGCAGCCTTGCGTTACAGTACGCAAAGCATTTTCAGGTAGACTATTACGGAGATACGCTTCTTGTTACGATTGATGGATCCGATCGGTTTCTGGTCGTAAAGGAGGGGGGAGAGGTTCCTGAGGGGCTTCCTCCTGAGCTTCCTGTCTACAGTCAGCCGTTTACCAATGTTTATCTTGCTTCCTCTCAGACTATGGATTTTTTTCGAAAGCTGGGGTGTCTTGAGCGGGTAAAAATGACCAGTACGAAGGCGAAGGACTGGAGCCTGCCCGATATCCGTAAGAAGGTGGAGGATGAGGAGATCCTCTATATCGGGAAATACAATGCGCCGGATTACGAGCTGCTTATTGCAAAGGCCTGTGATCTCTGTGTTGAAAATACGATGATCTATCACAATCCGGAGACGAAGGAGCTGATCGAAAAGCTGAAGATCCCTGTCTTTGTAGAAAAATCCAGCTATGAGGAGGATCCTCTCGGCCGTATGGAGTGGATCAAGCTGTATGGATGCCTGATGGGGAAGGAGAAGGAAGCGGAGAGCTTTTTTGAGGACAAGGTCTCGGAGGCTGAAGAAACGATCTCGGAGGCAGGAAACTCTTTGGAGGAGAAAAAAAGCGTCGCGTTCTTTTATATTACGGCCAACGGTCAGGTCAATATCCGAAAGCCCGGCGACTATATTTCAAAAATGATTGAGCTTGCGGGAGGGAGATATATCTTTTCCGGAGAGGAAACGGACGGGGCCGAGGGCGCGGGAGGCTCGTCTCTTACGATCACTATGGAGGAGTTCTACGATAAGGCAAAGGATGCCGATCTTCTGATCTATAACAGCACCATCGACGCGGAGCTGACAAAGCTGTCGGAGCTGACGGATAAGAGTCCGCTGCTTGCGGATTTTACCGCTGTTAAGGAGAAAAATGTCTGGGGTACAGAGAAGGATCTGTTTCAGGAGATCACGGGTACGGCGGATATGATACGCTCCCTTTCCCTTGTGCTCCGGGGAGAAGAGCAGGACAGCGCTTCAGTGGAATATATGCACAGACTGCAGTAGGAGCAGCTACTTTTCATTATCAGAAAGTCCATCTTCAGAACTTTCCGGCTGCTCCTTCCGGTTCCCCGGCTCCGGCAGGATCAGCTTTACCCGTTCGATATGATTTTTATCCATTTCTGCGGTTTCAAGGACGGTTCCGTCCTCCATCGTCACGATCTCTCCGCCCTCCGGGAGCTTTTCGAGCTGTTCAATCAAGAGGCCTCCGATGGAATCGTAGTTTTCCGATTCGAAATCCGTCCCCAGGGCGTCGTTGATGTCATCGAGCTTCAGGGAGCCGTCCAAGAGATAGGCGCGGTCGCCGATCTCCTGGATCAGCTCATTCTCATCCTCGTCAAATTCATCCTTGATATCCCCAACGATCTCCTCAATCAGATCCTCTAAGGTAATTAAGCCCACCGTCGCCCCGTATTCATCGAGGACACAGACCATACTGATGGAGTTCTGGCGCATTTCGATCATCAGCTCCGAGGTCTTTTTAAACTCATAGGTAAAGCTGGCCTCGCGCATATAATCTTTGATATGGAAATTCTCCGTATCCCGGATAAAGAGGATATCCTTCATATTGATCACGCCGACGATATTGTCCGTAGATTCCTCAAAAACCGGCATACGGGTATACTTCTTTTCGGTAAAGACCTCCTCCAGCTCAGAAAAACTGGCCTCTACGTTGACGCAGGTCATCTCTACACGGGGGATCATCACATCCTTAGCTACCGAATCACCGAAGTCAAATACGTTGTTGATCATTTCATGCTCTTCGTTTTCGATCACTCCCTCCTCCCGGGAGACATCGACGATTGTTCTGAGCTCATTTTCCGTCAGGCTGCTCTGTACCTTGTTTTTATCCACGCCAAAGGGCTTAAGGAGGATAAAGGACAGCCCGTCGATCAAAAAGACGACAGGGGTCAGTATTATAATAAAGAAGTGAATGATATCTATAAAGGCGAGAGCAAAGCCTTCGTTATATATAGAAGCCAGAGTCTTCGGAATGATCTCCCCGAAAACCAGAATCAACATGGTAAGGATCCCCGTAGCGGCAGCGATCGCTTTATTCCCCCAAAGCCGCATGGCAAAGGCAGTCGTCAGGGAGGACGCGTAGAGATTCACCAGATTATTTAAGATCAGGATGGTGGAAAGCATTTTTGAACGATTCTCTATGACGGCAAGGACCTTTTCTGCCTTCTTGTTCCCTTCGTCGATCAGGGAGCGCAGGCGGATCTGGTTTAAGGTGGTAAGAGCCGTTTCGGACGCGGAAAAAAATGCTGAAAGAAGAATCAACAGGACGAGAGTTACTATATGAAACGAACTGTCTGAATCCAAGAAAAATCAACTCCTTAAAAAACAAGAAATAACATGATCCTAAAGCAGTAATGACATCATACCCGATAGCGATTGACCTGTCAAGAAAGGGATTGCAAAAGTCCCGGGCGTTATGATACCATATAGGAGTTTGAGAGGAGGCAGGGATGGCCGGGACGGTAAATAATGAATACAATTATGAGAGCGTCATGAATGCCGAAAAGGTATCTACGCTCAAGGAAACAGACCGGAAGTGCCCTCAGTGCGGGGGAACGATGGATTTTGATCCGGCGACCGGGGGACTGCACTGTCCATTCTGCGATTATACCGAGGAGATCAAGGCAGGAAGCGCAGGTAACGGACCGGAAAAAGCAGAGGAGCTGGATTTTGCCTCGGCGGAGCAGACCGGGAACTGCGACTGGGGAACGGAACAGAAGACTGTTACCTGTAAGAACTGCGGCGCTACCAGCGTTTATGATGCTCTGGATGTAGCAAATGTCTGTCCGTACTGCGGCTCCAATCAGGTCATGGAGGCGGCGGCGGTCGATACTCTCGCGCCCGGAGGAGTCGTTCCGTTTAAGGTAACGGCAAAGCAGGCGGGTGAGGCTTTTACGGAATGGCTCAAGAAGAAGTGGTTCTGTCCGGGCAAGGCCAAGAAAAGCGCGGAGGCCGACAGCTTTCAGGGAGTTTATCTGCCTTACTGGACCTTTGATTCCGATACCTATACGACCTATGATGCCGAATACGGAAAGGACAGGAGGGTACGGCGGGGAAAGGAGGAAACTACGGTCACCGACTGGTACAGGACAAGCGGTTCCTACTCCGAGTTTATCGACGACGAGCTGGTCTGCGGATCGGATAGGCACGAGAAGGGTATTTTGCATTCGATTGAGCCCTTTGATACGGCGGACAACAAGGCCTACAAGCCGGAATATCTGGCGGGCTTCGTAGCGGAGCGGTATTCTTTGGGCTTAAAGGATGCCTGGGAGAAAGCTAAGGAACAAATCAGGAAAAAACTGCAAAACGGGATATCTTCCCAGATCCGAAGTCAGCATGCCGCCGATCATGTACGGAATATCCGGATGAATACGAGGCATTCCAATATTACCTATAAATATCTGATGCTGCCGATCTGGCTGTCGAGCTTTGAATATAACGGGAAAATCTATCAGTTTATGGTGAACGGGCAGTCCGGGAAGGTCGGAGGAAAATCTCCGATCAGCGTCTTACGAGTTTTGCTTGCAATCTTGCTCGTTATTGCTATAATTGTACTGTTGTACAATATCAGTTAACGATGTTTTGACCCAAAGCCTTTTTGGGGAGAAAACGTTGAAAACTCTGTTAGAAAGGAAGTAGTTTTAAAATGAAAAAGCGGAATGGGATCATCGTTCTGGCAGTCTTCTGTGTTTGTACGATCCTGCTGGGACTGATGGTGGTTTTCGGTGTCGGAACGGAAAAGACGGGCGCGGCACAGAATGTCAAGCTGGGTCTGGATCTGGCCGGCGGTGTAAGTATTACCTATCAGGCGGTCGGAGAGGAAGCGCCCTCGGCGGCGGATATGAGCGACACCATATATAAGCTGCAGAAGAGAGTTGAGGGATACAGTACCGAATCTCAGGTTTACAAAGAGGGAGACGATCGTATCAGCATAGAGATCCCCGGAGTTGAGGATGCCAATGCAGTGCTGGAGGATCTCGGTAAGCCCGGATCACTTTACTTTATCAAGCAGTACGATCCGGATCATAACGAGAATTATTCGATGAACGGATATACCCCTTCGGGACGTCCGAACTATACGCTGGCTAAGAGCATCGAGGAGCTTGAGGCGGAGGGTTCGATCGTTCTGACGGGTACGGATGTCAAGACGGCGCAGGCCGGTTCGACGACGAACGATATGGGGAACAACGAATACGTCGTAGAGCTGACTCTGAATGACGAGGGCGCGAAGAAATTCGCGGACGCTACGACAGAGGCTGTTGTCAATCACGATTCGATCATGATCTATTATGATAATGAAGCGGTTTCGGTTCCTACCGTACAGTCGGCGATTACCGGCGGGCAGGCTCAGATCACCGGAATGGGGAGCTTTGAGGAAGCGGAAAATCTGGCTTCGACGATCCGGATCGGCGGACTGAAGTTAGAGCTTGAGGAATTACGTTCGAACGTAGTAGGCGCTCAGCTTGGATCGGAGGCGATCTCTACGTCCTTAAAGGCCGGTGCCATCGGATTTGCCCTCGTAGTCATCTTTATGATTGCGGTTTATCTGGTACCCGGACTTTGCGCGGCTCTTGCCCTTTGCTTATATATAATCATCGTAATGCTCTTTATCGTGCTGTTTGACGTTACGCTGACCCTGCCAGGTATCGCAGGTATTATCCTTTCCGTAGGTATGGCGGTCGACGCGAACGTTATTACCTTCGCGAGGATCCGGGAGGAGATCGCGGACGGAAAATCGGTGCGCTCGGCTATCAAGCTGGGTTATGAAAAAGCTCTTTCGGCGATCATCGACGGAAACGTAACGACTCTGATCGCGGCTGTAGTGCTCGGTGTTCTGGGGACCGGCTCCATCAAGGGCTTTGCGGCGACCCTGGCCATCGGTATCGTTGTATCGATGTTTACCGCGTTAGTTGTGACGAAGGCTTTGATGAACGCTTTGTTCGAGCTGGGCGTTAAAGATGAGAAGTTCTACGGCAAGGCGAAGCCGAGAAAGAATATCGACTTCCTTGGAAAACAGAAGCTGTTTATCGGGATTTCGGTAGCTGTGATAGCCATCGGACTTGTTGTAATGATCATAAACGGGGCGGGCGGGAAGCATCCGCTCAATTACAGTCTCGAGTTCTTAGGCGGTACATCTACCAATGTACCGTTCAACGAGGATATGCCGCTTGAAAAGATCGATTCGGATGTGGTTCCTCTGATCGAGAAGATCACCGGAGACGCGAACGTTCAAGCGCAGAAGGTGGCCGGCAGCAACGAGGTGATCTTTAAGACCAGGACGCTTACTGCGGAAGAGAGAACAGCTTTCAGTGATTCGATGGTGGAGAATTTCGAGGTAGAAGCTGAAAAGATCACGGCGGAGACCATCTCCTCGACCATCAGCTCGGAAATGAAGTCCGATGCGGTCGTCGCGATCCTGATCTCGATCATATGTATGCTGCTCTATATCTGGTTCCGCTTTAAGGATGTCCGCTTCGGCGCAAGCTCAGTTATGGCGCTGGCGCACGACGTTCTGGTAGTTCTGGCCTTCTACGCGGTAACAAGGACCTCGGTGGGCTCGACCTTCATCGCGTGTATGCTGACGATCGTCGGTTATTCGATCAATGCGACGGTTGTTATCTTCGATCGTATCCGTGAGTCCCTCAGAGCAAAGGCGAAGGACGATTCTCTTGAGGAGTTAGTCAATGCGTCGGTCAACCAGACCCTGTCGCGTAGTATCTTTACTTCACTGACGACGTTCATTATGGTCTTCGTACTCTTTATTATGGGAGTTTCTTCGATCCGGGAGTTCTCTCTGCCTCTGATGGCGGGTATCATCTGCGGATGCTATTCTTCCGTATGTCTGGCGAGTACCTTCTGGTATCTGCTCACAACGAAGATCAAGAAGAAAGAGGAATAAAACAGGTTTTATACGAGTGTATGCAGGCTGCCCGATGTGGCAGCCTGTTGTCTATGCGCAGGGCCGCGGAAGGAATATTTCCGGCTGAAGCCGGACGCGGCCCGCGCGGCGAGTAGGCGCGACTTCGTCTCCCCTACTCGATTCGCAGGTGCGGCGAGAGGAAGTTATGAAGAATTCTGTTTGGACGGTATGTAATAAAAAAGGGGATTTTTCGGGGACCGCAAAAAAATATCATATTTCCCCGATGCTTGCGAGGCTTATGGTGAACCGGGATATTTGTACCGAAGAGCAGATCGGGGAGTATTTGGACGGCGATCTGTCGTTACTTAACGATCCGCATCTTCTTAAAGATATGGACCGGGCAGTCCCGCTGTTGTCTGAGACGATCCGGCAGGGGGAAAAGCTCTGCATCATCGGCGATTATGATATCGACGGTGTCTGCTCCGCTTATATCCTGAAAAAAGGGATAAAACTCTGCGCGGAAGCTGTCGGAACGGACCAGACGGATAAGATTCTTGTAAGGCTTCCGGATCGTATCCGGGACGGCTATGGAATGAATGATGCCATGGTCGATGAAGCAGAGACCTTCGGAGCCTCTCTGATTATTACCTGTGATAACGGGATCGCGGCCGACAGCCAGATCAAGCGGGCCAAGGAGAAGGGACTTAGCGTGATCGTTACCGATCATCATGAGGTGCCTTTTGATCTTTTGGGCGGAGAAAAACGCTACCGGGTTCCCGAGGCAGACGCGGTGATCGATCCGAAGCAGGCGGACTGTCCTTACCCGTTTAAGGGGATCTGCGGCGGGGTTGTGGCTTACAAGCTGATCACCTGTCTGTTTGAGGAGATGGGGGTATCAGAGGACGCTCTCAAGGAGCTTTTGATGTTTGCTGCCTTTTCGACGGTCGGGGATATCATGGATCTGAACGGGGAAAACCGTTTGATCGTAAAGTATGGTCTGAAGGCTATGGCGACCGGGGAGAACCCTGGTCTGAACGCGCTGATCGACGCGACAGGACTCAACAAGAGCAGGATCACTCCCTATCATATCGGCTTTGTTCTGGGACCCTGTATCAACGCGACCGGAAGACTTGATCTGCCGGATCGGGCGCTGCATCTCTTTGAGGCGGAGGATGAGGAGACAGCGGTCCGTATCGCGGCGGAGCTGAAGGAATTTAACGACAGCAGAAAGGCAATGGAGCAGGAGGAGCTTGAAAAGGCTTTTTCTCTGCTGGAAACGGATACGTCCTATGCGGATGAAACTGTACTGGTCGTTTATCTTCCGGATTGTCACGAAAGTCTTGCCGGATTGATCGCGGGGAAGTTAAAGGAACGCTATAACAAGCCGTCGTTAGTGGTAACGAAAAGTGCCGAGGGGGCTAAAGGCTCCGCAAGGTCCATCGAAGCCTATGATATGTTTGAGGAGCTTTCGAAGGTCAAGGAGTTATTTACCAAATTCGGCGGACATAAGATGGCAGCTGGGTTTTCGCTGCCTGAGGAGAAGGTGGGGGAGCTTCGAAAACGGCTGAACGAAAATTCAAGGCTTACCCGTGCCGATCTGACGGCGAAGATCCAGGCGGATATGCAGCTTCATTTTAACGGGATCTCCCTGGAATTCGCAAAGGAGTTGGAGAGGCTTGAACCCTATGGCAACGGGAATAAAAGACCATTGTTTGTAGAGGACAGGCTTCGGATCAAGCGGATGGAGGTCCGGGGGAAGAACAAAAATGTCCTGAGCCTTGCTGTCGCGCCGGAAAGCGCTTTTCAGAACGGGGTTCTTTCAGATTGGAGCCAGCTCAGAGAGGCTGTGATCTTTGGGGACGCGGAGGCGATCCGGGAGGAAATAGAGGGAAAAGAGCTCAAGCTCCTGTTTGAGATTTCGGTCAACGAATACAGGGGCAGCGAAAGTGTTCAGCTGACGGTACTTGACTATAAGTATTAAGGATTGGGAGTTCGGAGATGGGAAATCTTCTTTACAAACCTGCGATAAAAAGAAACAAGAGCCGTCCCAACCGGTCAGGCTCTTGTCTTTATGAGGGGGAGATAGTGGGTGTGTTATCAACTATCTATGATGTTATATTAATCGGAAATTGTGTTCATTCGGTGTTCGAAATATGAAGAATTTGGAAAGTTTCTATAAAAAATAAGGGAGCTTTCTGTTTTTGTACGGAGGCAGTGTAGTTTATCTGTGTTGAGAAAAGAGCGGGAGGGTGAAAGATGATCTTAAAGGAATTGCTGAGGGATTTGGGGTATACGTGTGAGCGGGGGGATTTAGAGCGGGAGACAGGCGCTCTGGTTTACGATTCTCGGAAGCTCGACAGGGACTGCGTTTTTGTCTGTATCGAGGGGGCTAATTTTGATGGACATACGGAGGTTATGAAAGCCGCAGAGCTTGGGGCGGCTGCCGTGATCGTCTCGAAGGAGGTTGAGGTTCCTTCGGATTCGGATACTGCGGTGATCCGGGTGGAGGATACAAGGTATGCGCTGGCGTTCCTTTCAGCGGCCTATTTCGGCTATCCGGCAAGGAAGCTCAAAGTGATCGGGATCACCGGGACAAAGGGGAAGACGACGACGACCTATCTGATCAAATCGATCCTTGAAAATGCCGGTCATAAGACAGGGCTGATCGGGACCATCGAGGTGATCATCGGAGAGGAGCATATTCCGGCCCTCAATACGACGCCAGAGTCCTTTGTGATCCAGGAATATTTCAGGCGGATGGTGGACGCCGGGCTTGAAGCGGTTGTTATGGAGGTTTCCTCACAGGGACTGATGATGCACCGGACTCAGGCGATCCCGTTTGAGCTTGGGATCTTTACGAATATCGAGCCGGACCATATCGGACCGAATGAGCATAAGGATTTCGAGGATTATCTGCACTGTAAGAGCCTGCTTTTCCGTCAGTGTCGGGTCGGGATCTTAAACGGTGACGACGAGCATCTGGAGCGTGTTCTTAAGGGGCATACCTGCGAGGTGGAGACTTTTGGAGTTAAAAATAAAAAAGCGGACCTGCGGGCTGAAAATATTAGTTATGTAAACCAAAAGGGAAGGCTTGGAGTAGAATTTGATGTGAGAGGACTCTGGGAGTTTCACGCATTTGTGGATATTCCGGGTCTTTTCAGTGTTTATAACGCTCTCTGCGCGATCGCGGTCTGCAGGCATTTTGCTATTGACGAGGAAGCGGTTTTGAAGGCTCTTTCCGTCGCCCAGGTCAAGGGACGGATCGAGCTTATAGATATCTCGCCCCGGTTTACCCTGATGATCGATTACGCGCACAATGCTATGGCGTTAGAAAGCCTGCTTACGACATTAAAAGCCTATGATCCCGGACGGCTGGTCTGTGTTTTCGGCTGCGGAGGAAACCGCGCAAAGAGCAGGCGCTATGAGATGGGGGAGGTTTCCGGGAACCTGGCGGATCTGACTATCATTACCTCGGATAATCCGCGGTTTGAGGAGCCTTTGGATATCATCGCAGATATCCGTACGGGGATCGAGAAGACGGATGGAAAATTCGTCGAGGTTCCGGACCGGAAGGAGGCGATCCGCTACGCGATCGAGAACGCGAAAGACGGAGATGTGATCGTTCTTGCCGGAAAGGGGCATGAGGATTATCAGGAGATCAAGGGTGTCAAATATCCGATGGATGAGCGGGTGCTGATCAAAGAGGTTGTTGAGGAGCTTGGGATTTGAAGACTGTATGATCCCCTGGGATAGAGGTATCGGCTTGACGCGGCGGGAAATTCGTGGTAATTTTATCAAAAGCATCAGGCGAAGTTTATGAAAATCATAAAATTAAGTTTATGAAAATCATAAAATTAAGTTTATGAAAATCATATGATTATGTTTTGAAATTCATAAATTATACTGGTTAACGATTTTCGTTGCCGATCTACCGTTTTCCAGACTCACAAACGCAATTCAAGTACGTATGCTTTATCAAAAACGGCAATTAATTGCGTTCGCGAGTATAATATATACAAGACCGATGACTTCGTTGATATCTATATTGATGGGAGCGAAATTAAGCAAGGAGCGAATGGCAGCCTGGATAATGTAAAGAGTTTTACTATTACAGATAATGAGGATGTAGTAGTCTACGATATGACTGATAATAAATATAAATTGATTGAGTTGGTCAAGTGATTACCATAAACCTGATGTTTATTCTGGGTCGTTCCCTCTAAGACGCTGCGCTCCTTCATATATTGTAGATTATAGGCAGAAATTAGTTGTTTATACTGGTTAACGATTTTCGTTGCCGATCAACCGGACTCGCAAACGCAATTCCAGTACGTTTACTTTATCAAAAACGGCAATTAATTGCGTTCGCGAGTATAATAGTAAAAAAACGGGAAAAACCCGGGATGCGGGAATCACGGGAAAAGTGCTTGTTTTCCCCGAAAACTTATGCTATAGTATGGAAGTTGCGAGAAAACACGCGGGTTGACTCCTGGGAGGGTGTCTGAAGGCGGGCGTATCCGGAGCGTAAGCTGTTATAACGGAGATGCCGGTGGGCCGAAGGATCGCTCAGGGGGTTGAGGTCTGCGGAAGAAAAACCAAATGGAGGGTAAAAATGAGTGTTATTTCAATGAAGCAGCTGCTGGAAGCAGGTGTCCACTTCGGACATCAGACGAGACGCTGGAACCCTAAGATGGCTCCGTACATCTATACCGAGAGAAACGGGATCTATATCATCGATCTCCAGAAGTCGGTAGGGATGGTAGACGATGCCTATAACGCGGTAGCGGATATCGCTTCCCAGGGCGGGATCATTCTGTTTGTCGGAACGAAGAAGCAGGCGCAGGATGCCGTCAAGACAGAGGCGGAGCGCTGCGGTATGTACTATGTAAATGAGAGATGGCTCGGCGGAATGCTGACGAACTTCAAGACGATCCAGAGCAGAGTGAAGCGTCTGAAGGAGATCGAGCGGATGCAGGAGGACGGGACCTTTGATGTTCTTCCGAAGAAAGAGGTTATCGGCCTGAAGAAAGAGATGGAGAAGCTCGAGAAGAACCTGGGTGGGATCAAGAATATGAAGAGGATCCCGGACGCGATCTTTATCGTCGATCCCAAGAAGGAGCATATCTGTGTGCAGGAAGCGCATGCGCTTGGAATCACGCTGATCGGTATCGCTGATACGAACTGCGATCCGGAGGAGCTTGATTATGTAATTCCCGGAAACGACGACGCGATCCGTGCCGTTAAGCTGATCGTTTCGAAGATGGCGGATGCCGTTATCGAGGCAAATCAGGGTGAAGCGGGCGACGCAGAGGAGCAGACAGAGGAAGCGGCAGCCCAGGCAGAGGGCGAAGAGGCCGCAAAGGATATAGAAGAGATCGCTGAAGAAGCGGAAGCAGAGGAGGCATAACATGGCAAATATTACAGCTTCTATGGTCAAGGAGTTAAGAGAGATGACCGGCGCCGGAATGATGGATTGCAAGAAGGCGCTTTCAGAGACTGACGGAAATATGGATGAGGCGGTGGAGTTCTTACGTAAGAAGGGACTGGCGGGCGCTGAGAAGAAGGCAGGAAGGATCGCGGCGGAAGGTGTTGTGGATACATTCCTTACGGATGGCGATAAGAAGGCCGTTATCGTAGAGGTCAATGCAGAGACAGACTTTGTTGCCAAGAACGATAAGTTCCGCGGCTACGTGGCAGAGGTTGCGGCACAGGCGGTTGAGAGCAGCGCGGCAGATGTAGAGGCCTTCCTTGCGGAGCCCTGGAAGTTGGATACTTCTATGACGGTTAAGGAAAAGCTGTCCTCCATGATCTCAATCATCGGCGAGAATATGAATATCCGCCGTTTTCAGAAGGTAGAAGAGGCGGATGGCGTGATCGTTTCCTATATCCATGCGGGCGGAAAGATCGGCGTATTGGTAGACGTTGCCTCTGACGTTGTAAACGACGGCGTTAAGGAGATGGGTAAGAATATCGCGATGCAGATCGCGGCGCTTTCTCCGAAGTTTACCGCAAGAGATGAGGTCGGCGCGGATTATATCGAGAAGGAAAAGGAAATCTTAAAGGCGCAGATCATGAACGATCCGAAGGAGAGCCAGAAGCCTGAGAAGGTGATCGAGGGAATGATCCAGGGCCGTATCAATAAGGAGCTGAAGGACATCGTTCTGATGGATCAGGTCTATGTTAAGGCTGAGGACGGCAAGCAGACCGTGGATAAGTATATCGCAGAGGTCGCGAAGGCGAATTCCGCGAATATCAGGATCAAGGGCTTTGTCCGCTTCGAGACCGGCGAGGGCCTTGAGAAGAAGAACGAGGATTTCGCGGCAGAGGTTGCGGCGCAGATGAATAAGTAGGGACAATTCAGGAATTATTTGATTTTACAAAGGATCCGGTTGTGCTTGTGAGGATTGGGAATAATGTAAATCTCTAAAAATAAGGCGGCATAGTATACAGAAATGTAGGCTGTGCCACCTTTTCTTGTCTTGACGAATTGGAAGGTGAAAACAATGATTGTTCAAAAGGAATTATTTGGCGAGAGCAAACACATCGAATTTAAGGAAGAAATTCCTAAGAAACATGAGAGGTTTCTGAAGGATATTATTGCCTTTGCCAATACTTCCGGTGGAAAAACTATTGTTGGCGTAGTGGATGATACAGGTGAGGTGGTCGGATTGGGGGATCAGAACCCTTTTAAGCTTTCGGATTCTATCTCAAATATGATATCCGATGCTTGTATTCCTCAGATCAATATGGAGATTACACCTAAGACGCCTGGGGATAAGACGGTTCTTGAGGTAGAGGTCTTTCATGGTAAATTCTGTCCATATTATCTTGCGTCTGTTGGTAAGGAGAAATCGGCGTATGTCAGGGTTAACGGAACCAGCCGACCGGCAGATACAAGGACTTTGAAGGAGCTGGAGTTGATGGGACAGCAGCTCTCTTATGATATGATGAGGGAAATTGGGGAGAGCTACAATCAAAAAGCGGCTAAACAGCTTATGGATAATATGTATCAGAAAGCTCTTGATGCATGCAAAAACGATGCCGAACGCGAAGAACTGCATCCTCTGACACTGGCAAAGCTGGAGGATTTTGGTATCCTGTGTAAAGCGGGAAAGGATTATGCGCCGACTCATGCATTTACACTTCTTACAAAACCTGCAGACAGGAATATCAAAATCCAGTGCGCTCTTTTTAAGGGGACAGAACGTGACGAATTTATTGATAAGAAGGAATTCCATGGAGCGATTCATGAGCAGGTTGAGGAAGCATATCAGTTTGTCCTTCGACATATAAATATGGGGGCTGTTATAGATGGACTGCATAGGCATGACGTATATGAACTGCCGACAAAATCGGTCAGGGAGATAATTGCTAACGCCTGTTTACATCGGAGCTATATGGACTCGTCGGCAATTCAGGTATCAATTTATGATGATAGACTGGAAGTTGATTCTCCCGGCATGCTTTATGATGGTTTGAATGTCTCCGAGGCACTTTCGGGAAAATCGAAATGTCGTAATAAAGCCATTGCGGAAGCGTTTCAATAAAGGAAATAATAGAAGCGGCGAATGGGTAGTGATTGGGTAGTGGCGCAACTACCCAATCAACTACCCGATCTACCCACTACACAATGAAAAGAGTTATATTTCACAGAGTCTTGTGGACTGGACGAGAATCCAGTCCTCAAATTTTTATGCACAGGCCCGCGTATGGAAGTTTTCCGGCTGAAGCCGGACGCGGGTGCGCAACCCATGATTGCGCAGCAATCATCGGGCCGCGCGGCGAGTAGGCGCGACTTCGTCTCCCATGCTCGATTGGAAAGACATCCACTTTAGCTATTTTGAGATGCTGTGTCCAATTAATCCATAACGATATCAGACAACTTGTATAATAGCTGCCGTTATTTTATATATTTTCGAGACAATTTTGACAAAATATAGATTGCATTTTTTTTACAATAGAGTAAAATAAGTAACATAGGATGTTAAACATAGGACGTTTAAGATGACAAAGCTGTTGATCATTGCCGATGACCTGACGGGAGCCCTGGATACCGGGGTCATGTTTGTAAAGGCCGGGGCGGATGTGAGGGTCAGTGTTCTGACCGATCCGGGAGATCCTTCTATAAGGGAAGAAAAAGGGAACTGTCGGGATACGGAAAAAGTGTTCCGGGAAGCGGATGAGGTCCTGGTAATCGACGCGGAGACCAGACATCTGGAACCGGATCAGGCCTACCGGATTGTCTTTGAGATCGTTCAGAAAGCAAGGAAACAGGGCGTTTCCTATATATATAAAAAGACGGACTCCGCGTTAAGAGGGAATATCGGAGCGGAGCTTTCGGCGGCGCTGCGGGCGTCGAAGGAAAACGTTCTGCATTTCCTTCCCGCGTTTCCGGAGATGGAGCGCTATACAAAGGACGGGATTCACTATATCAAGACTGTGCCGGTGGCGGAAAGCGTTTTTGGAAGCGATCCGTTTAACCCGGTAGAGAACTCGGAAATCAGGGAGATTATTGCGGGACAGAGCGATATTCCGGTTGTAAATATACCGTTTGAAAACAGCAGGACAGGAAATGTTTACGAAGCTGCTGACGGAAACAGGCCATTTAAGCAGACCGCGCAGATTCGGGTCTACGATATTTCCTCCAAGGAGCAGCTTTCGGAGACGGCAAGGCGAATCAATGAAAGTGGGAGCCTCAGAGTGATGGCCGGCTGCGCCGGCTTTGCGGAGGAGCTGCCTGCGTTACTCGGACTGGGGCGCTTTGCGGAAACGGCTGCTTCCGGAGCGGAGGAAGGGGTAGGAACTTTTTCCCGGGACGTGACCGGGAGACCGTCTGGTAAGGCTTACGGGGAAGTTCCCGGAAAAAGGACCGTAGAGGGTAACGGAACGGATACCTTAGAGGGCGGCTTCTTAGTGGTCTGCGGCAGCGTTAATCCGATCACGGTAGCGCAGTTAGATTACGCGGAAAAGTCCGGCTTTCGAAGGATTCGTTTAAATATTAAAGAGAAGTTAGAACGGGGTTATTGGAAGAGCGATAAGGGCAGAGAACGGCTCCTTGAACTGAAAAAGGAGGTTCTTTCTACGTTCAATGTGATCCTTGATTCCAACGAGGTGCCGGGAGGAACTGAGCTTTCTGACTATATAAAAGAAACAGGACTATCCTTCGAGGAGCTTCGGACGGGAATAACGGAGGGTCTCGGAGAGTTGCTTGCGGGACTTTTAGACGAAGGTGTGAGAAGGACCCTGATGGTCGTCGGAGGAGATACGCTTCTCGGCTTCTTAAGGAAGGCGGAGATTTCATCGATCAGGCCGCTTCGGGAGGTGAAGTCCGGAACGGTACTGACGGAGATTGAAAGAGGAGAGAAACGCTACCGCCTGATCGCGAAATCCGGGGGCTTTGGGGACGAGAAGCTGCTTGCGGAGCTTTCCGGATTATAAGACAGAACGGCATAGCTGCCGTCCGGCCGTTTGCGGAATTGCAGACGGTTTACCGTTAAAGCTGAAAGTAAATAGAAGAAGAATATATACAGAGGGAGGAGAGATGTTAAAACAGTACAGTTTACAAATGCCGAAGCTGGTATATTGCGGCGAGGATACTCTTTCAAAAATATCTGAGCTGATTCCGAAGGGGACAAAGACAGCGGTCTTCACCGATAAGGGGATCGGGCAGACGGGACTTCTGGAGCTTGTGCTTACAGAGGTTAAAAAAGCCGGAGTTGAATACTCTGTCTTTGATGAGCTTCCTCCGGAGCCTGCTTATATGCAGGCCCAGAAGCTGGTGGATGAGTTTGTAGCCTCCGGAGCGGACTTTATTATTGCGGTCGGCGGCGGAAGCGTCATGGATACGGCAAAGTTAGCTTCGATTTTAAAGACGGATGAATATGGGATCAAGGAACTTTTGGACGATCCGAAGCGGGCAAAAAAATGCGTAAAGACCCTGATGATCCCGACGACGGCGGGAACCGGGGCGGAGGCGACCCCAAACGCGATCGTTGCGGTCCCGGAAAAGGAGTTAAAAGTCGGAATCGTAAATCCGGAGATGGTTGCGGATTATGTGATCTTAGATCCGGTAATGATCAAAAAACTTCCTCGGAAGATAGCGGCTTCGACCGGAGTAGACGCGCTTTGCCATGCGATCGAGTGCTATACCAGTAAAAAAGCGAATCCGTTCAGCGATATGTACGCTATGCAGGCGCTGGAACTGATACTGAATAATATCGAAAAGGCCTGCGACGATCCGGAGGCAATCACGGAAAAAACCAATATGCAGCTTGCGAGCTTCTACGCGGGCGTCGCGATTACGGCTTCGGGAACGACGGCGGTCCATGCGTTAAGCTATCCGCTGGGAGGGAAATATCATATCGCTCACGGAGTTTCCAACGCAATCCTGCTCATTCCCGTAATGAAGTTTAACGAGCCGGCCTGTCAGGAGAAATTCGCCGAAGCTTACGATCGCTGCGCTCACGGGGAGAGCCCTGATAAGTCCGTCGAGGAAAAGAGCGCGTTTATGATTAGCTGGATGGAGCGGATCGTTAAGCACCTGGAGATCCCGACAAGCCTTAAGGAATTCGGGGTACCGGCAGAGGATATTGATGTTCTGGTAAAGGCCGGAATGGATGTGCAGAGACTTCTTGTGAATAATATGCGCGAGGTAACGCCGGAGGACGCGAGAGCGATCTATAAACAAGTATTATGATCCGCTGCCTTGTTTACGGGATCCGAATCGATACGATCCCACGGTCCGGAAAAGCTGTGTGTATTGAAGTACAGGAAATGAATCAAATATCTGCGTTTCGATATTTCATTCGTAGTGATGAAGCATAAAAAAGAGGAAAAGAGATGAAAAAAACAGTAATCAAGGGAATCATCCCCCCTGTCGTTACACCGATGAATGAGGATGAGAGTATCAATCTGGATGTTTTGAGGGAGCAGATCGAGCGTCAGATCGAAGGCGGCGTTCATGCGCTGTTTGCTTTCGGGACGAACGGAGAGGGCTATATCTTAAGCGAGAACGAGAAGTACGAGGTTCTCGAGGCGATGATCGATCAGACGAAGGGAAGAGTTCCGGTTTACGCGGGAAGCGGCTGTATCTCAACAAAGGATACGATCCGTGTCAGCAAGAAGGCTCAGGAGTTAGGCGCGGATATCCTTTCCATCATTACGCCGAGCTTTGCGGTAGCCTCCCAGAAGGAGCTTTACGATCACTACGTCGCTGTGGCAAAGGAGGTCGATATTCCGATCGTTCTCTATAATATTCCGGCGAGGACCGGAAACAAGCTGCTTCCGGAGACGGTGGCGAAGCTCGCAAAGGACGTGGATCTGATTATCGGTGCCAAGGACAGCAGCGGTGACTGGGATAATCTGAAGGCCTATATCGACCTGACCAGAGATATCGGAAAGGATTTCTACGTTCTGTCCGGGAACGATTCCCTGATCTTAAAGGGTCTGCAGGCAGGCGGTGCCGGTGGGATCGCTGGCTGCGCAAACGTTTATCCGCATGTTTTATCCTCGATTTACGATCTCTTTATCGAAGGAAAGCTCGAGGAGGCACAGAAGGCGCAGGATTCCATTGCCAGCTTCCGTGCGGTCTTTAAATACGGCAATCCGAATACGGTAGTAAAGAAGGCGGTAAAGCTCTTGGGCTATAACGTCGGCGATTGCAGAAGGCCGTTTAATTATCTGAGCGATGAGGGGATCAAAGAGCTGAAGAAGGTCCTTGAAGAGAACAAGAACGCCGGAATGAATTAACCAGGAGGCTATAAAATAAAGTTTCTGCGCGGGATAACCGGCAGATACGAAAATATAGTGACGGTTAGAACCGTTGCAGTAAAAGGAGAAGAGCATGATAGAACGACCGATTTTAGGAATTTCCATGGGAGATCCGTTTGGGAACGGACCGGAGATCACGGTAAAGGCGTTAGCGGACAAAAAGCTGTATGATCGCTGCAAACCCCTTGTAGTGGGCGATAAGAGCGCAATGGAGTACGCTTTGAAGGTTTCGAAGAAGGTCAACGGGATCGACCTGAAATTAAACTGTGTGGAGAGCCCGGCAGACGGGAAGTATGAGGCAGGGACGATCGACCTTTTGGATATGGGGCTGGTTCCCGTAAGCGAGATCCCCGATACCTCGGACCAGGATGAGCCTAAGCCCTTTGGGATCGGAGCCAGTAAACTTGGCGGCGAGGCTTCCTTCCAGTATGTCGTTAAGGTAATCGATCTGGCGATGAAGAATGAGGTGGATGCCACCGTTACGAATGCCTTCAGCAAGGAGGCGATCAATATGGCAGGGCATCATTTCTCCGGCCATACCGAGGTTTACGCGGAGTATACAAAGACGGAGAAATACGCTATGATGCTTGCTCATGAGGATCTGCGGGTAGTTCATGTTTCTACCCATGTTTCCCTGAGAGAGGCCTGCGACAGAGTAAAGAAGGAGCGGGTTTTAGAGTGTATCCGGATGGCGAACGATACCTTAAAGCAGTTGGGGATCGAAAATCCGAAGATCGCCGTGGCAGGCCTGAATCCTCATGCGGGGGAAGCGGGGATGTTCGGGAAAGAGGAGATCGAGGAGATCAATCCCGCTATCGAAGCGGCTAAGTCGGAGGGGATCAATATCCCTGATGGAAAAGCCCTTCCGCCCGATACGGTCTTTTCGAAGGCTCTCGGCGGCTGGTATGACGTGGTAGTCGTTATGTATCACGATCAGGGGCATATTCCGCTCAAGGTAAAGGGTTTTGTGTATGATAAGGATGCCGGACATTGGGAGGCGGTTGCCGGGATCAACGTAACTCTGGGTCTTCCGATTATCCGCGCGGCTGTGGATCATGGGACCGCTTACGGACATGCGGGTATGGGGCACGCGAATGAGCTGAGCCTGATCAACGCGATGGATTACGCGATCCGTCTGGGACGGAACAGAGGCTAACTGGATCTTAAAACGGCGCGGTGCCGTTTTGGATAAATATTATTAAAATTTTTAAATGGAGGATTGAAAATGAAGAACAAAGTATGGAAAAAAGTTCTGTCAGCGGCTTTAGCGATGGCTATGACCGCATCACTGACCGCCTGTGCGGGCGCGCCGGCGACGACTGCAGCTCCCGCGGCTGATACGGCTGCTGCTTCTACCGAGGAAGCTGCTCCCGCAGAGGAAAGCACAGACAGCGCACCGAGCGAAGGAGCGATCGACATGAGCGGTGTTTCGCTCAACTTCTGGTCCGACAAGGTAGGTTCCGGAACCTACAACATCATCGTAGCAATGAGTAAGATCCTTGAGGAAAAGGGCGGCTTCGCGGAAGTTAACGTAGACCCCAGCTATCCCGGCGGAATGGGCGCTCCCTATATCTTTAAGGCGAACAACGTAGACCTTTCCTTCGCGAACGGCGCTCCGGCCAAGTGGGCTATGGAAGAGGGTACCCTTGGGAATCCTCCGACAGATGGCTATAAGGCAGCGATTGGAAGTCTGACGGCTGTATGTTATGTAAACCTTATCACCAATGATTTCCTTGAGAAGTACAACGTTTCCTCTCTGGAAGAAATCTTCGAGCAGAAGCTCCCTCTTCGGATCGGCTGCTCGCCCAGAGGCTCCATGGATGCTGAGGGCGCATACAGAATGTTAGAGTATTTCGGTGTTACCCTTGAGGATCTTCAGTCCTGGGGCGGCGACATCATCGAGCAGGGCGGCGACGCTAACGCGGAAGCTATCGCTGACGGACAGATCGACTTCTATGTAGATCATACCTCTTCGAGCTCCTCGACGATGGCTCAGATCGCTTCGACCGTAGACGTTACCTTTTTACAGTGGAGCGATGAGATGTGCCAGTGGTTCATGGATACTCTCGGATTTGATCTTATTACGATCCCCGCTAACAGCTTCAAGGGACAGACTGAGGACCTTCATCTTCCCGGATCTCCCGATGCTCTGTTTGTTAACGAGAACCTGGATGACGATGTAGTATATATGATCGTAAAGACCTTAAGCGAGAACCGCGATGAGCTCGTAAACGAGTACGCTTCGCTTGAACCCTGGGATCCCGCAACTGCCTGGGAAGCTAGTAAGAGAGGCGGCGTTGACCTTCATCCCGGCGCTGAGAGATACTACAAGGAAATGGGTTATATGAACTAAGCAAAACAGATCGTTTTGTAAACTGAATTAAGCTATAAAAAACGGAGAGTCGGGGACAGCCCCGGCTCTCCAAAAATCGAGTTATCGTAAACGGATTCAATAAATTCGTTTCTTATTTTTAATAACTGCCTCAGAGCGCCATTCGGAGACGCTTAACGCCTGCTGGCAAATCGAATATTTGGAGGAGATTATGGCTGATAATAACGATACTTCCTCAAAGCTGGACGAAAAAGCGAAGGAACTCGCGAATGAGCCCGATGAGGAAAGTAAAATTCAAAAAATGATCAAGGCGATGCCGAAGTGGAGATATTATCTTCTGGTTGCTATCTCGATCTTCTGGGTAGTCTTCCAGCTTCGGATCAAGCTCTACAAGCCGTTCAGACCCTGGTTTCAGCTGCCGCTGCATATGTGCCTGGCTCTGATCGTTGTCTTTCTGATGAATCCCCTTGCGGATAAGTATAAAAACAAGCTCTTATGGATCGTTGACGGGGCGCTGTGCTTTATGAGCGTCTGGATTTTCCAGTATTTCGCAAGAAACGCTGACTACCTGAACCAGCGTATGTACAGCGTAGATCCGTTTACGGGAGAGCAGATCGTCGTTGCGGTCTTTCTTCTGATTACGATCTTAGAGGCGACCAGAAGAGTCGTCAGTGTCGCGCTCTTCGGGGTTATATTATTCTTTATGGCCTACGCCTGGTTTGGCCAATTCGTACCGGGCATTTTCCACTATCAGGGTATTACCTTCGACCGGTTCTGCGAGACCCTGATGCTTTCTGAAAACGGTATTTTCGGTTCACCTTTAAATACCTCGTTAAATACGCTGTTCTACTTCCTGCTGTTCGGATCGTTCTTTGCGACCTGCGGCGGGGGCGCGGTACTCATCGACTGCGGTATGAAGCTGTCGGACAAGACGGTGGGCGGTCCCGCGAAGGCTGCCGTTATTTCCTCAGGACTGATGGGAATGATCTCGGGTTCCGCGGTTGCGAACGTATCGAGTACCGGCGTATTTACGATTCCTTTGATGAAAAAGACCGGGTATTCTCCGGAGGAAGCAGGCGCTATCGAGTCGGTGGCTTCTACCGGAGGACAGATCATGCCGCCGATCATGGGCGCGGGCGCCTTTATCATGGCGGAGATCATCGGTCTGCAGTATATACATATCGCGGCATCGGCTGTGATCCCTGCCATCGCGTATTTCGGCTCCGCTTTCATCCTTGTACATCTGCTTGCGAGAAAGCGGCACATCGGCAAGGACAGTAACCTCCATTATGAAGGAAAGCCCGTGCTGCCGAGACTTTACCGCCTGCTTCCGATCGTTGTGCTGGTTGTGATGATCATCATCGGGTATTCAATTCCCCGTTCGGCGATTATCTGTACCGTTGTTTCGATCATCGTCAGTATGATCTCTCCGGAGACCAGGCTTTCTTTAAAGAAGCTGATCGCAACGATCCTTGACGGGATCCGTCAGGCCGCGAATATCGCGATCCCTACGGCTGCCTGCGGTATTATGATCGGTATCGTCGTGCGTTCGGGAATCGCGGTCAAGATTTCAAAGCTCATCGGAAAGACCGGAAACAGCAGTCTGCTCCTTGCGCTTCTGATCGCTGCCATCGGCTGCCTGATCCTTGGTATGGCGCTTCCTACGGTTGCGGCCTATCTGATCGCAAATACGCTGTTTATTTCCGCAATTCAGCAGCTTCTTGACGCGCAGCCTGCTATGAGCGGACTCAATACGGCTCTGATCGGAAATATGTTTATCTTCTACTTTGGTGTTGTTGCTCAGATCACGCCGCCTGTCTGTCTGGCCTCGTTTACCGCGGCGGGAATCGCCAACGCGAGCGCCTGGAAGACCGGCTGGAAGGCCTTCATGTACGCTTCGGTTGCTTTTATCGCTCCGTTTATGTTTGTATATCGTCCCGCTCTGCTTTTAGAGGGTTCCGTGGGTGGTATCATCGTTGCGGGAAGCATGCTGATCCTTGCGACCTTCTGTCTGGGAGCCGCGATTTCCGGATATATGTTTAAGGATCTGAATACGGTGGAACGGATCCTGTTCCTGATCGTCGCGCTGTTCTATATCATGCCCCAGGGCTTCTCGGATATCCTGGGCGTAGTCGGAAGTATCGTGCTTCTCGGATACTGCTTCTTAATCGGAAAGAAGAACGGCTCCGGACAGTCCGCGCAGGCAGCGTAAACACGAAACGAGGATTTCAAGGGATACAAAAGGTTGTAACTGTTCTGAACCACGGCGGTTTCGTTTGTTCGAAGGGATTTCCTGGGTTTGAACAGTTATAAAGAACTTAAAAAGGAGAGAAAAATGATACTGGATAAGCTTGAGAATGCGGGATTCTATAAGGAACTGCTCCCGAATCTGGATAATGCGCTGAAAAAACTTGAGGAACTGGGAGAGGGCGCAGAGCTTGGCCGTTATGAGTTTGACGGGGGCTATCTGATGCTCCAGGAGGGCGATACAAAGCCCGCGGAGACCGGGGACTTTGAGGTTCACAGGAAATACATCGACGTACAGGTCGTCCTTTCGGGTACAGAATACGCGGTCTGGGCGCCTCTGTCCGAGCTTACCGTTACGGAGGAATACGACGGGGAAAAGGATCGGGAGATGTTAACCGGTAAAGCCCTGTATATAATTCGAATGGACGGGGGGATGTTCTACGCGCTGTTCCCTGAGGATGGGCATAAGGCTTGCCGGGATACCGGAACAACCTCACATTACAGGAAGGCAGTGATCAAGCTGCCCATAAGATGAGTTCGGTTTTATCCTACTCCTTTAACGCGATAGCCCCGATCCTTCTTCTGATTTTAGTAGGCTACTACTGCAGAAGGTCGGGGCTGTTAAGCCTTTCCGCGATAAAGGAGATCAATCGCTTCGACTTTCGCTTCGGCCTGTCGTGCCTGATGTTTGTCAATATCTATGAGATCGGAGAGTTTCGGGATATTCCGCTGGATATTCTGGCTTTTACGTTAGGGATGCTCGTACTGTTTACCGTGATCGGTTTTCTGATCGCGGGAAAAATCACGAACCGGGACGATCGAAAGGGTGTGATCATCCAGGCCTGCTTCCGGTCGAATTACGCGATCATCGGCATCGTACTGGCGCAGGAGCTTGCGGGACAGAAGGGGGCGACCCTTGCGACCCTCTTTCAGCTTCCGACAGTGATTTATTTCAATTTTGTTTCAGTCATCGTTTTAAGTATTTATTCTGAGAAGAAGGAGAAGATCGATTTTAAGGGGATCTGCAAAAAGCTTTCTAAGAATCCGCTGATCGTCGGACTGATCGCTGGCGTGATCGCTTTGGGCATAAGGCAGGTGGTTCCGTTTGGAGCGGATGGAGAACTTGTATTTAAGTTCGATCGGGATCTTCCCTGGTTCTATTCGGCGGTAAAGAACCTGAGCCGGATGGCGACCCCTCTTGCGCTTGTTGCTCTCGGGGGGCAGTTAGAGCTTTCGGATACGAAGGAATTCGGGAGGGAGCTGCGCCTCGGTGTTCTGTGCAGACTCGTGATGGCTCCCGTTGTGGGCTTTTCTCTGGCCGTTCTGTTGAATGCCCTCGGGGTCTTTCGCCTGACACCGGAGAGCTGCGCGATGATGGTGGCGGCGTTTGGCTCGCCTATGGCCGTCTCCAGTGTTGTCATGAGCGCGGAGATGGGAGCGGACGATGTTTTTGCCGGTCAGATCGTCGTCTGGACAAGTATTCTCAGTATGCTGAGTTTATTCATAATAACGGGAATCCTTCGAGGATTCGGGTATCTGTAGGACTTGCGGAATCATTATATTTGCGATATAATGATTCCGTATTTTTCGTTGATCCGTAAAGAGGGTTTCGGATCATACATATGTTATTATGAAGAAAGTAATACAGGAGGGGGAAAATGAACAGGGTAACGTTATTGGACGGTGCCGTCGGTACGAGTCTCTGGGCGAAGTCGGACGGAGATCGTTCGCCGGTATGGCAGTATAATATTACAAAACAGGATATCGTAAAGGAGCTTCTCGGGGAATATATCGATGCCGGGAGCGAGATGCTTCTTTCCAATACTTTCGGGATCAACCGGCCGATCGCGGAGCGTTTTTCGTACAATGTTTCCGATGTCGTAAAGAACGCGATGGAGCTGCTTAATGAGGTGGCCGGAAGCAGGAAGACGCTTTCGGGCGAAAAGGTCCAGACGATTTTTTCCTCGGGTCCGCTTTCTTCGATGCTTGAGCCCTACGGAGATCTCGAGGAGGATGAGTGCTTTGAGATCTATGACGAGCTGGTTAAGGCTGCTGTAGCCGAAAAGCCCGATTATATATGGTTTCAGACCTTTATGGATCTGAATATGATGGAGATTGCCGTCAAGGCTGCCAGCCAGTATGACGTGCCGATCTTTTGTACGTTGAGCTTTACCGAGGTCGGGAAGACGATGTTTGGTAATTCTCCGGAGGATATGGTGGAGACGCTTGCTCCCTATGACAAGGTAAAGGCCGTAGGATTAAACTGCTCGGTAGGGCCGGAGAGCGGCGTTGCAATAATTAAGAGCTTCCACGAATGTACCGAACTTCCGTTGATCTTTAAGCCGAACGCAGGAATTCCGATCACGGGCAGCGGCGGCAAGAGCGAGATCCGATTCGACGCGGAAACCTTCGCGAAGGACTCTCTTCCGGCTTTGGATTACGGTGTGAAATATATCGGCGGCTGCTGCGGCTCCGATCCGTCTTATATCAAAGTCCTGAAGGAAATGATCGAAAACGGCTGATCCTGCCATGAAAGAGCGGAAAAATGAAAGAGATATCGTTTCAGAAGCTGCTTAATTTCATAAATAAGGATATCGAGGCCCAGGACGAAAGCAAAACGCTGGCGATCCTGATTCGTTCCTCGTCGTTGATACTTGCGGCGGCGACGCTTGCTATGTCGATCGGGGTCATTGCGGGGGGGCATTACGCGTTGTCGTGTATTTTCCTTCTGCTGATGGCGGTATTTTGCCTGATTTTTTATCTGACCTATCACGGATCGATCTTTCGGACTCTCGTGGTGCTAAACGCCGGGGTCATGTGCCTGATGATCGGCGCAACGACCCTGTTTTCCTGGATTTCCGGTTTCCGCCCCTATGTTTATTTTATCATCCTTGTGTATTTCTTCTATACGAAGACTTCCCTGGAAAAACAGCTTGCGGCGGTGGGAGGAAATATCCTGATTTTGTTTGTCCTGGCGTTTCTTTTCTATGGGAGAGAAGAGGGGCCGTTAGGAAATCCGACCTATATTTTCCTGATCAACCTGATCACCCAGCCGGCTCTTTTCATGGCGGTCGGGGCCAGCTTTGCGAGTAAGTTCGCAAGGACGGAATATAAGCTGTATCAGTATAATCTACAGCTGAAGAAGCTGGCCGGATCGGATCCTTTGACGGGGCTTATGAACCGGAGAAATATGTTGGATATCATCGGGGAGCTGCTGCCGAAAATGGCCAGAGGCGATGAGATGCTTTCGGTTGCCATCGGAGATATCGACTTTTTCAAGAAGGTCAACGATTCCAGAGGCCATGACTGCGGGGACTATGTTCTGACGGAGCTTTCAAAGCTGTTTGAGAGTTTTATGGAGACGGATAACAAAGGCTACGTTGCCAGGTGGGGCGGCGAGGAGTTTCTGTTTGTCTTTACCAGTGGGAACGGAGATAATGCCTTTGTTGAGCTGGAGGATCTGCGAAACAGGGTCGAAAAGATGGTCCTAGAGTTTGCGGGGCATGAATTTAAGATTACCATGACCTTCGGTCTGGAGGAGCATACCGTGGACTGGGATATCGACGAGACAATCAAGCGTGCCGATGAGAAGCTCTATATCGGTAAGGAATCGGGGCGGAACAAGGTAGTATATTAAAGCAAGAGCATAATTATAGGGCATGTAAGATCCGGAGGGATGGCGTATTCCTTCCGGATTTTCTCAGTATTGGGAGGGGAAGTATGAGCTACAGGGAAAATACGAAAATCGTAAGAATCGGCGACGTAAAAATCGGCGGAGGGAATCCGATCCGGATCCAGTCGATGACAAATACAAAGACAGAGGATAGTAAAGGAACGATCCGGCAGATTAAACAGCTGACAGAGGCCGGCTGCGAGATCATCCGCTGTACCGTTCCGAACAGGGAGGCGGCAGAGGCCTTAAAGGAGATCAAACGGGCAATTCGTATCCCGCTTGTTGCGGATATCCATTTTGACTATAAGATGGCTATCGCCGCCATCGAAAACGGAGCGGATAAGATCCGGATCAATCCCGGAAATATCGGCGGAAAAGAGGCACTGGCTTGTGTCGTTTCGGCGGCAAAGGAAAGAAATATCCCGATCCGCGTCGGCGTAAACGGAGGATCGCTTGAAAAGGAGCTTTTGGAAAAATACGGGGGCGTGACTGCGGAGGGGATCGTCGAGAGCGCTTTGATGAAGGTCCGCCAGATTGAAGAGCTTTCCTATGATAATCTGGTCGTCAGTATCAAATCCTCGAATGCATTGATGTGCGTAAAAGCGCATGAGCTTCTGGCTCCGAAATGTCCTTATCCTTTGCACGTAGGAATTACGGAGGCAGGTACGGTGGGAGCAGGTAATATCAAATCCGCCGTTGGTCTGGGGATTATCCTCTATGAAGGGATCGGGGATACGATCCGCGTTTCTCTCACGGGAGACCCGATCGAGGAAATCGTTTCCGCAAAGAGGATTTTAAAGACCTTAGGGCTGAGACAGGGAGGGATCGAGATCGTTTCCTGCCCTACCTGCGGCCGGACCGAGATCGATCTGGTCACGCTTGCGGGCATGGTCGAAAAAATGTCCATGCGTTATGATAAACTGAATCTGAAGATCGCGGTTATGGGCTGTGTCGTAAACGGCCCGGGGGAAGCAAGGGAAGCGGATCTTGGGATCGCAGGCGGAAAGGGCGAGGGCCTTTTGATCAAACGGGGAGAGATCATCCGCAAGCTGAAGGAGGAAGAGCTGCTGCCTGCTCTGGAGGAAGAGCTTTCGCGTTGGGAGGAAGTATAAGGATGGAAGTAAAAAACAGCAGGGAGAAGAAGTTTTTTGAGGCGTTTCGGACGCTTGAGCTTACGAATGGTTTGTCCGGGATGTTAAAGGATACGGTCATAGAGCATATCATTCACCATAAGGGCGAGGACAGGATCAAGATCTTTCTTCGAAGCGATCATATCATTGGAAGAGAAGAGCTTACACAGGCGGAAAAGGAGATCGAGAAGCAGCTGTTTCAGGGAAAGCAGACGGCGGTCCGCATCTACGAGCGCTTCGAGCTGCCGAAGCGCTATGATCTTTCCGCGATTTTTGACGAATACAGGGATAGTCTGCTCTTTGAGATCCGGTGTCTCGACAGGCTGCTTTATACCGTTTTTAAGAACGCGGAGGCGAAGGTTTCTTCGGATTGCATCACGCTGGGACTGGATAACCAGATGACGCAGGCTGTTCTGGAACAAAAGCTGTCCTCCTATTTTGAGAGGATCTTTTCGGAGCGGTTTCAGCTTCCGGTAGAGGTGCGTTATACCTACCGGAGCATGAAGAGACAGAAGGGCTATGTTTCTTCGGCTTCCCGCTTTGAGAATGAGCTTCAGCTGATCCGCTTTTCCTATGAAAAACAGAAGGAGGGGGCTGTCGGGGAGTCTTCAGAGACCTTGGGCGAGGCTTCTCCCACCTCTGAAAAGACTGCGAAGAGGGAGAGAAAACAGGGAAACGGCGGAAACGGCAACGGCTCAGATCCATCAGGCTCCTTCAGTCGGTTCAAAGCAAAGGGCAGGGTGAATCATCCGGATCTCATCTACGGGAAATATATCGAAGAGGAGCCGATCCCCATTGCTGAGACCTACGGCGTGACCGGAGAAGTGACGGTCAGAGGACGGATCATACGTTTTGAAAGCAGGGAGACCAAGTCGGGGAAGACCATCTTTATTTTTGAGCTGACCGATTATACCGATACGGTGGCTGTCAAGATGTTCCCGCGGGATGAAGCGAAGGAGGAGCTTGCGGCTGCTCTTAAGGAGGGGAATTGCGTCCTTTTACGCGGAGAGTCCGGGCTCGACAGCTTTGACGGAGAATTCTCCATCAGCCGGGTCTATGGGTTGATGAAGAGCGCGGATATCGACAGCGAGAATAAGCGTGTGGACCTTGCGGAGGTAAAGCGGGTCGAGCTGCACTGCCATACGAAGATGAGCGATATGGACGGTGTCAGCGACGTTTCCGATATCATAAAACGGGCCGCGGGCTGGGGGCAGAAGGCGATCGCGATCACAGATCACGGTCTTGTTCAGGCCTTTACCGATGCCTTCCATACTCTCCAGAAGCTCGGCGATAAATATCCGGATTTCAAGCTGATCTACGGCATGGAGGGGTACCTTGTGGACGATACGGTAAAGATCTGTGTCGAGCCCGGGGACCATCGGCTGGATGGCAGCTTTGTGATCTTTGATATCGAGACCACCGGTTTTTCTCCGGAAGAGGACGAGATCATAGAGATCGGAGCCGTCCGGGTAGAAAACGGAGAGGTCAAAGGGACCTTTTCCGAATTTGTCGATCCGGGGCGTCCGATTCCCTACCGGATCACGCAGCTGACCGGTATAACCAATGAAATGGTAAGCGGCGCGGAGGGGATCGATACGGTGCTTCCCGAATTCCTGGCCTTTTCGGAGGGGGCGGTTTTTGTCGCGCATAACGCTTCCTTTGATACGAGCTTTATCCGGGAGAAGGCAAAGCGTCTGGGACTTGCTGCGCCCAACTCCTATGTCGATACCGTAGGGCTTGCGAGACTTCTTCTTTCGAAGCTGTCCAGATTCAAGCTGGATACGGTAGCAAAAGCCCTGAATGTTGTTCTGAAAAACCATCACCGGGCAGTGGACGATGCCGAGGCCTGTGCCGGGATCTTTTTAAAGCTTTCCGACCTTTTGAAGCAGCAAGGGATCAATACGCTTGAAGAGATCAATGAACTGTCGGAGAAATCGGATGAGATCATAAAAAAGGCACCGACCTATCATGTGATCCTGCTTGCCAAGAACGAGATCGGACGGATCAATCTGTACCGCCTGGTTTCACTTTCCCATACGAAGTATTTTCAAAAGGTCCAGCGCATTCCCAAGAGCCTGATCGAGAAGTACAGAGAGGGCCTGATCATCGGCTCGGCCTGTGAGGCGGGAGAGCTGTATCGGGCGCTCTTAGAGGAAAAGAGCGAAGAGGAGATCCAAAGGATCGTGAATTTCTATGATTATCTGGAGATCCAGCCCTGCGGGAACAACGCGTTTCTGATCGAGGAAAAAAAGCACGATAAGGACAATTCCATCGAGTATAAAAAGTACGAGAAGATCAATTCCATTGAGGATATACAGAAGCTCAATCGAAGGATCGTAGAACTGGGTGAGCGGTATCATAAGCCCGTAGCGGCTACCTGTGACGTTCACTTTCTGGATCCGGAGGATGAGGTTTACCGCCGTATTATTATGACAGGAAACGGCTTTAAGGACGCGGATTCCCAGGCCCCGCTGTTCCTTCGGACGACGGAGGAGATGTTAGGGGAATTTTCCTACCTGGGGGCGGAAAAGGCCTATGAGGTCGTTGTGGAAAATACGGTGAAGATCGCGAATATGGTAGATCGGATCGAGCCGGTCCGGCCGGATAAATGTCCCCCGGTTATCCCGGATTCCGACGGGATCTTAAAGGATATCTGCTATCGGAAGGCGCATGAAATCTACGGAGAAACGCTGCCGGGGATCGTTGAAGAGAGGCTTGAAAAGGAACTGAATTCGATTATTACCAACGGATTTGCGGTAATGTATATCATTGCACAAAAGTTGGTCTGGAAGTCGGTAGAGGATGGCTATCTGGTCGGCTCCAGAGGATCGGTGGGCTCCTCCTTAGTTGCTACCATGGCGGGGATCACCGAGGTCAATCCACTGCCGCCGCACTATCTCTGCCCCTCCTGTCATTATGTGGATTTTGATTCCGAAGAGGTAAAGGCCTACGCCGGAAGAGCGGGCTGCGATATGCCGGATCGGATCTGTCCGAACTGCGGAAAGCCTCTGTCCAAGGAGGGCTTTGATATTCCGTTTGAGACCTTCTTAGGCTTTAAGGGGGATAAGGAGCCGGATATCGATCTGAACTTCTCCGGGGAGTATCAGAGTAAGGCGCATAAATATACGGAGGTGATCTTCGGCGACGGACAGACCTACCGGGCCGGGACCATCGGTACGCTTGCGGATAAGACGGCGTATGGCTATGTTAAAAAATATTTTGAGGAAAAGGGGATCAAAAAACGGGCCTGTGAGATCAACCGGATCACAAAGGGCTGTACGGGGATCCATCGGACGACCGGACAGCATCCGGGCGGGATCATTGTCCTGCCTTTAGGGGAGGAGATCACGACCTTTACGCCGATCCAGCATCCGGCCAATCGTGCGGAGACCGGGATCATAACAACGCATTTTGATTACCATTCCATCGATCATAATCTGTTAAAGCTGGATATCCTCGGACACGATGATCCGACGATGATCCGGATGCTGCAGGATCTGACGGATACGGATCCGACGAAGGTTCCGTTAGATGATAAGGAGGTCATGACGCTGTTTCAGGATACGAAGGCCCTGGGGATCTCGCCCTCGGATATCGGGGGGACGAGGCTTGGGACTCTCGGGGTGCCGGAATTTGGTACGGACTTTGCGATGCAGATGTTAATTGACGCAAAGCCTCAGGCGTTTTCCGATCTTGTTCGGATCGCGGGGCTTGCCCATGGGACCGATGTATGGCTCGGAAACGCTGAGACCCTGATCAAGGAGGGGAAAGCTACCATCGCGACGGCGATCTGTACCAGAGACGATATTATGGTCTATCTGATCAATCAGGGGCTGGATCCGGCAATGGCCTTTTCCATTATGGAAAACGTCCGAAAGGGGAACGTGGCAAAGGGAAAGTGCGCTCAGTGGCCCGAATGGGAAAAGGCTATGACAGAGGCCGGCGTTCCGGACTGGTATATCTGGTCCTGTACAAAGATCCAGTATATGTTCCCGAAGGCGCACGCGGCGGCCTATGTTATGATGGCGTGGCGGATCGCCTACTATAAGGTGAACTATCCGTTAGCGTACTACTGCGCGTATTTTTCGATCCGCGCGGACGGCATGAACTATGAGAAGATGTGCCAGGGACTGGAGACCCTGGAGAACTGGCTTGAGGATTATAAAAAGAGATCGGAGGAGCTGTCGAAGAAGGAAGAGGACGAGCTTCGGGAGATGCGTCTTGCGGAGGAGATGTATAAAAGAGGCTTTGAGTTTATGCCGATCGATCTGTTTGCCGCAGAGGCGCATAAATGCCGGATGATCAACGGAAAGATCATGCCGAGACTTGACTGTATCGACGGTCTGGGCGGTACGACGGCGGATTCGGTCTACAACGCCTGCAAGGACGGCGCTTTCCTTTCCAAGCAGGATTTTCAGGAGCGGACCGGGGCGAATCAGACGGTGATGGAGACACTGATCCGATTGGGGATCTTAAACGGCCTTCCGGACACGAACCAGCTCAGTATATTTGATCTGATGACTGGATAATGGGTATTAAAAAAATGGATGAGGCTCATCTGGTTTGCTGCAGCGCCCCAGACAAGCCCCTAAGTAAAGGAAAATGGGTTACCCCAACCCATACTCCGATTATATCATACTTTTTTCGGGTTGAATAGTATTGTTAACATAAAAATCTATTTCTGATTCTTTAAGAGGTCGCGGATCTCGGTCAGGAGCTTTTCCTCCGCGGTAGGCTCAGGAGCGGGCTCGGCGGCTTCTTCAGCCTCTTTCTTCCTCTTTGCGATCTCGGCAAACTTGTTCATACTCTTGATGATCGCGAAAATGACAACCGCCATTAGCAGGAAATTGATAACTGCTGTAATGAAAACACCGTAGTTGAGCGTAGAAGCTCCGGCTTCCTGCGCGGCGGCGAGTGTCGTATAATGCGAGCCGTCCAGGGCGATGAACCAGTTGGAGAAATCGATTCCGCCGGTGATCAGAGTGATGATCGGCATGATGATATCGTTGACGAGAGAGTTGATGATCGACTGGAAGGCCCCGCCGATGATAACACCGACAGCCAGATCCATTACGCTGCCTCTCGAAATAAACTCCCTGAATTCCTTAATAAAACTCTTCATAACATCCTCCTTTTTTTCTTTAATTGTTCACAAACGAACCCGGAAATACACAGTATTTCTTCGCTGTCTGACTATTTCAACGGATCCGTTTCAAACAGTTACACATTATATATCAGACCGGGGCATTTTTCAAATCCCTGTCGGATGTACTTATGACTAACAACGGACGGCCAAAGATCTTTGCCGTTCTTTTCCCTGATTTATACATGATCCGGCACCTTCGAGATAATATCCCGATTGATCCTCCACAGGAAGAAGGAGGAGAAAATCAGAGACATCAGCTCCGCGATCGGAAAGCTCCACCAGATCAGATCGAGTCCTCCGAGCTTTGCCAGAAGCCAGGCGGCGGGGATCAGGACAACTAACTGCCTCGCGATGGAAACGATCAGGCTGTAGACGCCGTTCCCGAGCGCCTGGAAGGTCGAGCCCGCGATGATACAGAACCAGGCAATCAAAAAGTGGAAGGCAATGGTCCGAAGAGCCGGAACTCCAAGCTGGATCAGAGACGGATCCTTCGTATCAAAGATCCTAAGGAGGTTTGCGGGAAATACTTCAAACATGATAAAGCCAAAGAGCATAAAGCAAAAGGCAAAGACCATGGAGAGCTTTATGGCCTTGATCATCCGGCTGCGTTTCTGCGCTCCGTAGTTATAGGCGATGATCGGGATCAATGCGTTGTTGAGTCCGAACAGAGGCAGGAAGAAAAAGCTCTGGAGCTTGAAGTAAACGGTAAAGACCGCGATACTGGCTTCGTTTAGGGACCCCAGGATACGGTTGAAGCAATAGGTCATTACGGAACCGATGGACTGCATTATAATAGAAGGGAAGCCGACAGCGTAGATCCTGCCGATGACCTCCCTGTCCGGGCGAAAGCCCCGAAGCTTCAGCTGTACCTCAGAATTTTTCGTATGATTCAGATAAACCGCCATACATCCCGCCGCGATCTGCCCGACGACGGTAGCGACCGCCGCTCCGGCTACCTTTAACTCGGGAAAGCCGAAATACCCAAAGATCAGGATCGGATCCAGGATGATATTTATGATGGCGCCGGTCATCTGGGCGATCATGGAAAGCACGGTCTTTCCGGTGGCCTGTAACATCCGCTCAAAGCAGAACTGCGTAAAGAGGCCGAAGCTCGCCATACAGACGATACGAAGATACTGCGTTCCGTAGGTCAGGGCAAGACCACTCCCGCCCGAAGAGCGGATCAGGAACTTCGGAAGAAAGGCACCGACTAAGAAAAAGGCGATAAAGCACATCGCGTAACTGAACAACCCGTTATCAGCGGCTTTATTAACGGTTTCCCGGTCTCCGGCACCCAGGGCCTTTGAAAGCATAGAGTTCATACCGACTCCGGTTCCCGCGGCGAAAGCGATCATCAGTGTCTGAAACGGGAAGGCGAGGCCGACTGCTACCAGGGCATCGGTTCCTGCGCTTCCGGTGGAGTTGATATCGGTGATCCTTGCGACAAAGATGCTGTCTACTACGTTATAAAGAGCAGAGACCAGCATCGAAGCGATCATAGGCAGTCCGAGGCCGAGTAAGAGCCTTCCGACGGGCTGCGTTCCCATTCTGTTTTCCGTCAGGTTTTTGTTTTCTTCATTCATAGTCATTGGATTTGCCGTTTGAAACGGCTGTCTGGACAGTCCGGTTTTCTTCTGAAATTCAGGCGACAGCACGTACGCTTGATTATAGAATTGTTTCAGGGTAAAATCAAGGGGTACGATACAGAACCGGAGAATTTCTTACAAACAGCGGAGTGAAAAGGCTTTGAGCAGGATTTATGCGGATATCATCGTGGATATTTCCAACGAGGCATTGGATAAAACGTTTCAATATATTGTTCCGGAGGCTTTACAGGGGCAGGTCGAGGTCGGAAGCTATGTACAGGTGCCCTTCGGACGGGGCAACAGGCTGATTTCCGGCTTTGTTCTGGCGCTTTCTTCTCAGCCGAAGATTGCCGAGGATAAGCTCAAGGAGCTATCGGCGGTACTGAAGGATAACAGCCTTGTAGAAGGAAAACTGATACAGCTTTCGGAGTATATGCGAAGCCGCTACGGGACTACGATGATCCAGGCCTTAAAGACAGTATTTCCGGTCAAAAAGCAGACCAGAAATAAAGAGGAGAAAACGATCCGGCTGCTGTTGTCAAAGGAGGAGGCAGAGCGGCAGCTTATGGAATTCAGAGAAAAGCACCGGACCGCGAGGGAGCGTCTCTTGTCGGCGCTGCTGGAAAACGGCGCTGTCGACTACCGCCTGGTGACGGGGAAACTTGGCGTCTCCAGGGCAACCATTGATAAAATGGAGGAGCTTGGGATCCTTTCGGTAAGCGCGGAGCGCGTCTTTCGGGGACAGGAGCCCTTTGCTCTTTCAGCATCGACTCCGTCTCTGAATGAAGAGCAGAAGGCGATTGCTTCTGAGATCATAGCTGATTACGAGAGGGGGCTTCGCAGGACCTATCTGATCCGGGGGGTGACGGGCAGCGGAAAAACGGAGATCTATATGGAGATCATCGATCATGTCGTGCGTTCCGGCCGCCAGGTGATCGTTCTGATCCCCGAGATCGCCCTGACCTTTCAGACGCTGATGCGGTTTTACAGGCGCTTTGGGGATCAGGTCTCAACACTTCATTCCAGGCTTTCGGAGGGAGAGCGATACGATCAGTTCGAGCGGGCCAAAAAGGGGGAGCTTTCCATTATGATCGGGCCAAGATCCGCCCTGTTTACGCCCTTTGAGCGCCTTGGACTCATTGTCATCGACGAGGAGCATGAGACCTCTTATAAGAGCGAGCTGTCGCCGAAATATCACGCAAGAGAGGTAGCAGAAAAGCTCGCAGGTCTTCACGGAGCTTCCCTGATCCTAGGGAGCGCGACCCCCTCCGTGGATTCCTATTATAAAGCGATGAGGGGCGCATACCGGCTCTTTACGATCGACAAACGGGCAAAGAAGGACGCGGTCCTTGCGGAAACGCAGATCGTGGATCTCAGAGAGGAATTCCATACAGGAAACCGTTCGATCTTTTCGAGAGCTCTGCAAAAGGAGATCGGCGAGCGTCTGAGGCGCGGCGAGCAGACCATGCTGTTTTTAAACCGCAGAGGCTTTGCGGGCTTTGTCTCCTGCAGAACCTGCGGTCATGTCATAAAATGCCCGCATTGCGATATTTCTCTGTCCAGTCATCGAAACGGGAGGCTTGTCTGTCATTACTGCGGCTATGAACAGGAAGCGGTAAAGCGCTGCCCTTCCTGCTCCTCGGAGGCCATCGGCGGGATGCGCGCAGGGACGGAGCAGATCGAGGAGCAGATTAAGAAGCTCTTTCCTTTTGCCCAGGTCCTTCGGATGGACCGGGATACGACGAAAAAGAAGGACGACTATGAGAGGATCCTTTCCGCCTTTGCCAATCACGAGGCGGATATCCTGATCGGGACCCAGATGATCGTCAAGGGGCACGATTTTCCGGAGGTAACGTTAGTTGGGATCCTCGCGGCGGATATGTCCCTGTATACAAACGATTACCGTTCAGGGGAGCGGACCTTTGATCTGCTGACGCAGGCGGCAGGCAGGGCCGGAAGAGGAGAGCGGAAGGGGCTTGTCATCATTCAGACCTATAATCCGGAGCATTACAGCATCGAGGCAGCCAAACGGCAGGATTATGAGTATTTCTACGGCGAGGAGATCGCTTACCGCAAGCTCCTTGACTATCCGCCTGCGGGACATCTGTTAGTGATCCTCTGCGAAGGAAAAAATGAGAAACAGACCGGGGAAATGACGGCGGATTTGGCAGAGCTTGCAAATGATGTTATAATAGAGCGATATGGGGATCAGGGCCTTCAACTGATCGGGCCGGCGGACGCCACCATCGGGAAGCTGAACGATATATATCGAAAGCTCCTTTATATCAAAGGAAAGAACGAAACGGCACTGACAGAGCTTTCCGCCTTTCTTATGGAACAGGCGAGAAAGAAAAGGACAGACGGAGGATTAAGAGGAGGCGAGGTTTATATAAGCTTCGACCTCGATCCGATTCAGGGGTATTAAAACAGAAGAATTGTAGCTGCCCGGCAGCTATAAAGAATACAGGAAAGGAAAAAACGGTAACGATTATGGCACTCAGAACGATCCGGACCATGGGCGATGAGATCCTGACAAAGCGCTGCAAGGAAGTAAAGGAGATGACACCGAGGCTTAAGGAGCTGGTGGACGATATGTTTGAGACGATGTACGACGCGGAGGGTGTAGGACTTGCCGCGCCGCAGGTCGGTATTTTAAAGCGGATCATGATCGTCGATATCGGAGAGGACCCTGTCGTGCTTGTCAACCCGCAGATCGTAGACACGGACGGAGAACAGACCGGAAATGAGGGGTGCTTGAGCGTACCGGGGAAGGTCGGCAAGGTGACCAGACCCAATTATGTCAAGATCGTAGGCTTTGACCGTGACATGAATCCGGTGGAGATCGAGGCCACCGAGCTGAAGGCGCGGGCGCTCTGCCATGAGGTGGAGCATCTGGACGGTCATCTTTATGTGGAAAAGGTTGAGGGACGGCTGATGAACGCGGACGAGGTCGAGGCTGAGGAAGAAGGAGAAGCAGAGGAAGCATGAAGGTAGTCTTTATGGGGACGCCGGATTTTGCCGCAGAGATCCTTAAAGCGGTGAAAGAGGCCGGACACGAGGTTGTCCTTGCGGTGACGCAGGAGGACAAGCCCGGAAAAAGAGGAAAGGAGCTGATCGAGCCTGCGGTCAAGCAATACGCGAAGGAGCAGGGCATCGAGGTATATCAGCCGCAGAGCCTGAAGCGGTCTGAGGCTGTTTCCAGATTACTTTGTTACGCTGCGGATATCTTTGTCGTAGCGGCCTACGGAAAGCTGTTACCGGGAGAGATCTTAAGGCTTCCGAAATACGGATGTGTCAACGTCCATGCTTCGCTCCTTCCGAAGTACCGGGGAGCAGCGCCGATCCAGAGAGCGATCTTATCCGGAGAAAAAATAACAGGCGTTACTATAATGCAGATGAACGAGGGGCTGGATACCGGAGATATCCTGTTACAGAGGGAGCTTGCGATCGCGCCGGACGAGACGGGGGAGAGTCTGTTTGAGCGGCTGTCTTCTCTTGGGGCAAAGCTGATCGTTGAGGCGCTTGAGCAGATCCAGGGGGGAGGCCTTACTCCAATAAAGCAGGACGAGACATTTGCTACCTACGCTCCGAAGCTTGTTAAGGAGGAGGGCGAGTTAGACTTTACCAAGACTGCGGAGGTTCTTGAGCGGAGCATCCGCGGACTGTATTCCTGGCCGGGGGCCTATACTTATTATAGGGATAAGCTGTTAAAGGTCTTTCGGGCCGGGCTTTTACCCGAGGAAGGGAAAGAAACGGAGCCCGGAAGGATCGTTTCTCTTGACGGAGGGATCGTTACAGGTACGGGAGACGGCCTTTTAAGGATCACGGAGCTACAGCTTGCGGGGAAAAAGAGAATGTCAGCACAGGAGTTTCTCAGAGGCTTTCCGATGAAGACGGGAGAGTATCTGGGACGAAGGATGAGCTGAGAGAGGAGAGATCGATATGTTTTATTATGACAGTACATATATTCTGGTGCTGATTGGCGCGGCTTTGGTGCTGATCGCGCAGGGACTTGTAAAATCGGCGTTTTCGAGTTATTCGAGGGTTCGCAGTACCTCGGGGATGACCGGAGCGGAGGCGGCTCAGAGGACGCTTCACGACAACGGGATCTACGATGTAAAGGTGCAGCATATTTCCGGCTCCCTGACGGATCATTTCAATCCGGCGACAAAGACGGTCAACCTCTCCGACTCGGTCTACGGAGCGAGTACGGTTGCGGCGATCGCGGTCGCCTGTCACGAATGCGGACATGCGATGCAGCATAACGAGGAGTATTTTCCTCTGAAGCTTCGAAGCGCGATCGTCCCTGCCGCAAATATCGGCTCGAAGGCGGGGCTGCCGATCCTTTTTGCGGGAATTATATTCTCCTTTCATCCCGTGGTATTCTTAGGGATCCTGCTGTTTACCTTCGGAGTCGCTTTTCAGATCGTTACGCTCCCCGTGGAGTTTAACGCTTCGGCGAGGGCCCTTGCCTATCTGGAAAACAGCGGTCTTGTAGCCGATTCGGAGCTTGCAGGCTCTAAAAAGGTCCTTCGGGCAGCGGCGCTTACCTATGTTGCCTCGGCTGCCAGCGCGATCCTTTCTCTGCTTCGGCTGATCCTGATCTCCCGGGGAAACGGCGGCAGGAGAAGAGATTAAGTGGAAAATATCAGAAAAATCGCGTATGAGACACTGCTTGCGATTGATCGAAAGGAAGTGCCGGGCGATCAGGCGGTAAAGCAGACGCTTGATAAGTATGCCTATCTGTCCGATGCCGAGAGGAGCTTTTTGAACCGCCTGTTAAACGGCACGATCGAGAGAAGGCTCGAACTTGACTATATCCTCGGACAGTTTAACAGGACAGGAAAGCGAATAAAGCCCGCGGTTTTGCCGCTATTGAGACTGTCCGTCTATCAGCTTCTCTATATGGATTCGGTTCCGGACAGGGCCGCGGTCAACGAGGCGGTGAGGCTTGTAAAGGCCAGGAGCCTTTCCGGTCTTTCGGGCTTTGTGAACGGCCTCCTTCGGACCATCGCCAGAGAAAGAGACAATATCCGTTATCCCGATCCGAAGAAAGAGTATGCAGACTATCTTTCCGTCCGTTATTCCGTGCCTCTTTTTATCGTTGAGCTTTTGCGGGAACAATATGAGGACGGGGAACTGGAGGAGGTTCTTTCCGCGCAGCTTGGACCCAGACCCCTGTATATCCGTACCAATCAGAGCAAAACGACCGCAGAAGCTCTGATGGAAAGGTTTGCCAAAGAAAGGATCGCTGTGAGAAAGCTTCCTTTTCCTGAGGGAGCCTTTGAGGTATTGCGTACAGAGCGGATCGCGGATAATCCCCTGTTTCATAAGGGCCTTTACTATATTTCGGATATCAGCTCGATGCTTGCGGTTTCTCTGTTAGGGATCCGAGAGGGAGACCGGGTAATCGATGTCTGCGCGGCGCCCGGGGGAAAGACCTGTCACGTCCTGGAGCTTTTAAACGGCTCAGGGCAGGTCCTTGCCAGAGATATTTCCGAGGCAAAGACGGCTTTGATCCGTGAGAATACGAAACGCCTCGGGTTTTCGGGGAACCTTTCAATCGAGGAGGCAGACGCAAGGGACCCGGTTCCGGAGTATGAGGAGAGCTTTGATGTGCTGATCGCGGATCTTCCCTGCTCGGGACTAGGGGTCATGGGGCGAAAGAACGATATCAAGTACCGCCTGACCAAGGACAGCTTTTCTTCTCTTATTTCCTTACAGCGGGAGATCCTTCAGACGGTGTACCGCTACGTCCGGATCGGCGGAACGATGCTGTTTTGTACCTGTACCATCAATCGGGCGGAAAACGAGGAGAACCGCGCCTTTATTCTGGATAAGCTTCCCTTTGAGCCGCTTCCCTTTTTTGATAAGCTTCCAAAAGAGCTTTCCCGGGAATCGGCAAAGGAGGGGTACCTCACGCTTCTTCCGAAACAGGCGGGCTCGGATGGGTTCTTTATTTCAATGTACAGGAGAATCTCTTAAAAATGAAGGAGGATATCCGTTCTCTGACAAGAGGGGAGCTTTCGGAGCGCATAAGGCTTTTTGGAGAAAAGAGCTTTCGGGCGGATCAGATCTTTGACTGGCTGCACAAAAAATCCGCAGAGGACTTTGACACGATGTTAAATGTCCCGAAGGCTTTACGAAAGGCTCTTTCGACGGAGCTTATGATCTATCCTGTTTCAAAAGAGCTTGTCCAGATCTCAAAGAAGGACGGGACCAGAAAATATCTGTTTCGTCTCTATGATGATAATCTGATCGAGAGCGTTTTTATGCGGTACGAGCATGGAAACAGCGTCTGTGTTTCCTCTCAGGTGGGCTGTCGGATGGGCTGCCGCTTCTGCGCTTCTACGACGGAGGGGCTGGTGCGGAATCTGACTGCCGGGGAGCTTTTGGGACAGGTCTACGAGATCGAGAGAGATACCGGGGAGCGGGTCGGAAACATCGTGATCATGGGGGCCGGAGAGCCGCTTGATAATTACGATAACGTGGTCCGCTTTATCCGCCTGCTCTGTGACGAAAAGGGAAGAAGGTTGAGTGAGCGAAGCATTACGCTTTCGACCTGCGGCCTGCCGGAAGGGATCCTGCGGCTAAGAGAGGAGGGGCTTGCCATTACGCTTGCGCTTTCCCTCCATGCCCCCAATGACGAAAAGCGAAAGAGGCTTATGCCCATCGCAAACCGCTATCCGATCGCTGAGGTCCTTTCGGCATGTAAGGCCTACTACGATCAGACGGGGAGGCGGCTGACTTTTGAATACAGCCTGGTCCGGGGCTTTAATGACAGTATGGAGGATGCGGCGGAGCTTTCCTCCCTTTTAAAGGGGTTAAACTGCCATGTCAACCTGATTCCGGTCAATCCGGTCCGGGAGAACGGCTTTTCACCGCCCGGGCGCGAGGAAGTGCTTGCTTTCCAAAATAAACTTGAAAAAAATCATATTAATGTTACTATTAGGAGGGAACTCGGGCGGGATATTGACGGCGCCTGCGGGCAGCTTCGTAGAAGAGTCCTGAAGGAAAGCAAGGCCTGAACCGGTTGTTTCCGACATCTACGGGAGAGACAGTGTGGTTAAGATTTACGCAAAAACCGATATAGGAAGAAAACGGAGTATGAATCAGGACAGCCTGTTCTACTCAGAGACGCCGCTTGGGAATCTGCCGAATCTGTTCGTTGTGGCGGACGGAATGGGCGGACACAGCGCGGGGGATTACGCCTCCTCCTGTACGGTCAAAACGATTGAAAATGAGGTCATGCTGAACGAGGAGACCGAGCCGATCAAGATTATGAAGCAGGCGATCGAGGCGGCTAATACCGAGGTTTATAAAAAGGCTCTTTCGGAGCCGGCCTACAGCGGCATGGGTACGACGGTCGTTATGGGGACGATCATCGACGATGTCCTTTATATCGCAAACGTTGGGGATTCCAGACTCTATCTGATCGACGATGAGATCACGCAGATTACGAAGGATCACTCCTATGTAGAGGAAATGGTACAGAACGGCAAGCTGACAGCCGAGGAAGCGAAGGTCCATCCGGATAAAAATATCATTACAAGGGCGGTGGGTGTACTGGATACAGTCACAGCGGATTTTTTTGAGGTCGATGTCAGAGAGGACGACCGGATCCTGCTCTGCTCCGACGGCCTTTCGAATATGGTATCGGATGAGGAAATCTTTAGGATCGTAAGGGAAGAAGGGGCCCTTGACGATCATGCGGATAAGCTGATCAAGCTGGCAAATCATAACGGGGGAAAGGATAATATTACAGTTATTCTGGTGGATCCTTTTTTTGATGAAAACGGGGTCATTGAGGTGGGAAGATGATTAATCCGGGAACTGTTCTAGGGGAACGCTATGAAGTACAGGCGTTGATCGGAACCGGAGGCATGGCAAACGTTTATCGGGCCATGGACCAGAAGCTCAACAGAGAGGTAGCGATCAAGGTCTTAAAGGAGGAGTATTCCTCCAATAAAAATTTTGTTTCCAAATTCAAGGCGGAGGCGCAGGCGGCAGCAGGCCTGATGCACCCGAATATCGTTAACGTATATGACGTAGGGGACGAAAACGGACTCTACTATTTTGTCATGGAGCTGGTTGACGGTATTACGCTGAAGCATTATATCGAAAAAAAGATACGGCTTTCCGTCAAGGAGGCCGTGAGTATCGCGATCCAGGTTTCCATGGGGATCGAGGCGGCGCATAACAAGGGGATCATCCACAGGGATATCAAGCCGCAGAATATCATCATCTCCCGGGACGGCAAGGTCAAGGTGGCGGATTTCGGCATCGCCAGAGCCGCGACCAGCGATACGATCACGACCCATGCCATGGGCTCTGTGCATTATACCTCGCCGGAGCAGGCCAGAGGGGGCTATTCCGACGCAAAGAGCGATATTTATTCCATCGGTATTACCTTATTTGAAATGGTCACAGGCCGCGTTCCCTTTGACGGGGAGACGACGGTTTCCATTGCCATTAAGCATATTCAGGAGGAGATGCCTTCTCCGCGCATCTATGTACAGGATATTCCTGTTTCGGTTGAGCAGATCATCTTTAAGTGTACCCAGAAGAATCCCGACCGAAGATATCTGAATATATCCAGCCTGATCACGGATCTGAAGAAATCGTTAATCAATCCGGACGAAAACTTTGTTGTGATCCAGGATGCCGCAAGCAACGCCGGAACCAGGACGATCACGGAAAAGGACCGTCAGGAGATTCGAAGGACCGTAGACAGCGAGCCGGCAGGAGCGCCCCCTGTCAGGGAGCAGGAGGAAAGCTACCGGGATCAGATGTATGAAAACAGGGGCTATGGGCAGCGGGCTGTTCGAGATCCTTACCGGGAGGAGCAGCCCCCCATACAGCAGCCTGTGCAACAAAATCCTGTGCCGGAGCAGGGACGGCAGCAGGCTCCCTATCCGAATCAGCCCTATCCTCCGTATATGGGACAGGCGCCGGTCTATCCGGGACAGCAGCAACCGGAAATGCAGCAGATGAATCCCGTCTATCAGCAGGCTCCGATGGGACCGCAGGGGCAGCCTGTCTCGATGGGACCGCAGGGCCAGCCTGTTTCCATGGGACCGCAGGGCCAGCCCGCTATGGCAGCAGACCCGATGCAGCAGCAGATGTATGGCGGTGTGGAAATTCCGGGGCTGCCGGAGATGGAGGATGAGGCAGAGGATGAAGAGCTGATCGACTTCCTGTTTACGCCGAATCTGAATATGAACGGTCAGAGGAATAAGCAGACCGTACCGGAGCCGGAACCGGAGGAAAAGCCGGGGAGGGGAAGAAAAGAAAAGAAAAAGAAGCAGAAGGAGCCCAAGGAACCTAAGGAGCCGAAGCAGAGAGATCGGAAAAAGAGCAGAGACGATGCCTATATGACGGATTCGGATTCCGGGGATGTGGACCCCAAGATGGAGCGGGTCATGTCTGTGCTTTTAATCGTCGCCGCGATCGTTGTGGCTCTGGTAGCTGTATTTGCCGTAGGAAGAGCGCTGGGGCTGTTCAGCCTGACCTCTTCGAGCCAGCTGGAGGAGGGGATGGTTGAGACACCCTCCGTCGTCGGAATGACGCTTGATGAGGCTTCGGTGGTACTGAGGGAAGCCGGACTTACCGCGACCGCTACCTACCGGGAATCCACCGCGTATGATAAGGACTATATCTCCGAGCAGACGCCTGCGGCGGGAGAAGCAATGGAAGAGGGCGGCGTTATGACCTTAGTGGTCTCAAGCGGCAAGGTCGCGGCCCAGACGGACGAGGTCAGCGCAACGACGGAAAATGTCCGGATGGCGACCATTCCGAACGTCGTAGGCCTTATGAAGGCGGAGGCCAGAGTGGCGCTTGAGAATGAGGAATTTACCGTCGTCGAGGAGGAAACAGAGGACGAGAACGCGGAAATCAATACCGTTGTCCGCCAGTCTCCGGAAGGAGAGACCGACGCTCCCGCAGGCAGCGCTGTAACGGTCTATATCTGTACCGGAAAGCCCGCGAAGGAAGTTACGGTTCCGGATATCGTCGGAAAGGATGAGGCGTCGGCCAAGAGCCTGCTTGACGAGGCCGGTCTGACCTACGCGAATGTCAACGAAGAGATCAACGAGACCGTAGCAAAGGGCGTGGTCCTGACCCAGAGCGTAGCGGCGGGAACTACGGTCAACGAAGGAGATAATGTAGATTTTACGATAAGCAAGGGCCCTACGACCTATTCCTGTAATTTCAGTATTACGGCCCCTGCCGATTATCTGGCGGGGACGGAAGCGATCATCGTTCTGGTCAATGCCGCAGGAGTTGAGATCGGGCGCTATACGACCTCCTCCTTCCCGTACAACCTGGTTCAGACAGGGATCGCTGGAAGTGACGCGGGACTTATGACAGTGACGTATATGACGCTGGAAGCCCAGTGGAATACCACAGCGCCCGTTGCGGTGACCTTCACCAGAGAGCAGTAATGCGGGGGAAGATCATCAAAGGGGTCGCCGGCTTCTATTACGTCTATGCCGAGGATCAGCAGATCTATGCCTGTAAGGCCAAGGGGATCTTTCGGAAACGAAACGAAAAGCCCTTAGTAGGGGATCGATGCCTGCTTGACGTTACCGATCCGAAGGATATGGAAGGAAACGTCACAGAGCTCCTTCCAAGAAAAAATGAACTGATTCGTCCGAATGTCGCCAATATCGACCAGGCGCTTTTAGTATTTGCCGCGACCCATCCGGAACCGAATCTGATGATGCTTGATAAGCTGATGGTTCAGTACGGGCTTTTGGGGATCCCCTCGATCATCTGCTTTAATAAGAAGGATCTGGCAGAGCAGGCGCTTGTTACAAAGCTGTCTGAGGTCTACGAAAAAGCGGCTGCTCCGGTATGTTTTATCTCAGCGCTTTGCGGGGAGGGGTTAGCGGAGCTTAGGGAGCTGTTATACGGCAGGACGACCAGTGTGGCCGGACCCTCCGGCGTCGGGAAATCGACCCTCATCAACTGTCTTCAGGATCAGGTGGTTCTGGAAACGGGAGATATCAGCAGAAAATCAGAGCGCGGAAAGCATACGACGAGACACTCCGAGATCTTTCCGATCGCTGAGGATACCTTTATTATGGATACGCCGGGCTTTTCCTCCTTTGAGCTGTATGGAATGGAAGCGGAGGAGTTAGCGGGACAGTATCCGGAGTTTTCTTTATATAACGGCTGTTATTATAATCCCTGCTCCCATACCCACGAGCCGGACTGTGCCGTGAAGGCAGCTCTTGAACGGGGAGAGATAAACGCCATTCGCTATCAGAGCTATACGGCGATCTATGGGGAGCTGAAGCAGAGAAGGAGATATTGATGATCTTATTATCACCGTCTATTCTGGCGGCGGATTTTTCAGAGCTGGGAAACGCGATCCGCAAAGCGGATGAAGCGGGCGCGGACTATATACACTTCGATGTGATGGATGGGATGTTTGTGCCGAATATTTCCTTCGGACTGCCGGTACTTCGGTCGGTTCGAAAGATCACGGAGCTGACGTTAGATGTCCATCTGATGATCGAGGAGCCGGCCCGGTTTTTAAAGAACTTTAAGGATGCCGGCGCGAACCTGATCACGGTACATACCGAGGCCTGTTCGGATCTGATGGGAACCGTCCGGATGATCAATGATCTGGGAATGCAGGCCGGGGTTTCTGTAAAACCGGGAACGGATATCTCTGTTTTAGAGCCGTTATTTGGGAAGGTCAAGATGTTCCTTGTAATGACGGTGGAGCCGGGCTTTGGCGGGCAGAAGCTGATGCCGGAGTGTCTGAGCAAGGTGAAGGAGCTTCGGGGGCTCTTGAACAAACGGGGGCTTCGGACGGATATCGAGGTGGACGGGGGCGTGACCCGGGATAATGTGGAAAAAGTCCTGAACGCCGGGGCAAACGTGATCGTGATGGGATCGTCCATTTTTAAGGGCGATATCTCCGAAAATGTGCGGTTCTTCAAGGAGCTGTTTAAACAATACGAGTAAATCAGAGTATGAACGGAAGCTGTTTTAACGGCAGCAGGCTTTAAGGGGCAGTCTTAACGAATCAGAGGGAGAGGGAATATGAAGAATTATATCAAGATTGCAAGGCCTGATCATTGGGTCAAAAACGCGTTCATCCTTCCCGGCGTCGCCATCGCGATGCTGCTTACGGATGAACCCCTGGACGGAGGCTTTATTTTACGTCTGATCGCGGGCTTTTTCGCGACCTGCTTTATCGCCTCCGCCAACTATGTGATCAATGAATGGCTGGACGCGGAGTTTGACCGCTTTCATCCGACGAAGAAATACCGGCCGGTCGTTTCGGAGAATATGAAGTTCTCCTGTGTAATGGTGGAATATGCCGTCTGTATCGTGGTCGGTGTGCTTCTTTCCCTGCTTGTGAACCGGTATTTTCTGTATATGGAGCTGTGGCTTCTGATCATGGGGGTGCTTTATAACGTAAAGCCCATACGGACCAAGGATCTTCCCTATATTGATGTACTTTCGGAGTCTATTAATAATATGATCCGGCTTCTGCTCGGGTGGTTTATCGTAACGACACAGCTGATCCCTCCCAGCAGCGTTCTGATCGGGTACTGGTTCGGCGGCGCGTTTCTGATGGCGACAAAGCGCTTCGCGGAGTACCGGATGATCGGAGATCCTTCGCAGGCCGGGCTCTACCGGAAATCCTTCAAGCACTATTCGGAGATCTCGCTTCTGATCTCGGCGTTTTTCTATGCGCTCTGCTCGACCTTCTTTATCGGGATCTTTATGATCAAATACCGGATCGAGTATCTGTTGGCGATGCCGTTTATCTTCGGCCTGTTCTGCTTTTATCTCTGGATCGCGTTCAAGCCGGATTCGGCAGCTCAGAAGCCGGAGAAGCTATACCGTGAGAAGTCACTGATCATCTATCTGGGCGTACTTATTGTGATCCTGTGTGTGCTGACCTTTGTCGATATTCCGGCCCTGTCGATCTGGACCGAGCCCTGGATGTTTGAGACACCCTGATCCACGTAGAAAATCCAATGAAATCAATTTCTGATATCTATCAATATAAAGCCGTCGTCTGGGATCTGGACGGGACTCTGTACTTCCAGAAAAAGCTGCGTTTTATCATGGCTTGCGAGCTGTTGAAGTATTATCTTTCCCATCCGTCAAGGATCAGAGAGCTTCTTGCCATAAAGCGGTTTCGAAAGATCCGGGAAAAATGGGAGGAGATCGCCCCAGGGAGTGAGACGCGGGCTGCTTTGGGAAGCGAGTTGCAGGCTGCTTCGGAGGATGGAACAGAGGAAAAGCCAGTTAGTCTTGAGGATGCCCAGTATGAATATACAGCCTCGGTCCTTGGGATGAAGAGCGAGGATGTAAAGAGGGCGGTAGAGCAGTGGATGTATGAAAAGCCGCTTCAGTTTCTGCGCTCCTGTCGGGATGAGAAGGCTGCGGAGCTTTTTTCGGGCTTGAAACAGAAAGGGATCCCCTGCTATATCTTTTCGGACTATCCCATTGAGGATAAGTTAAAGGCGTTAGAGCTTTTTTCCGACGGCAATTACGCGGCGACGGATCCGAAGGTCTCGGCGTTAAAGCCGGATCCGAAGGGGCTGCTTCTGATTTTATCGGAGCATTCCTTAGAGCCTTCGGAGGTCCTGATGATCGGTGACAGAGACAGCAGGGACGGAGAGGCGGCAAGAAGAGCGGGCTGCGATTATGTGATCCTTTCCCGCTCGAAGAAAAAAAGAAATATTCAATATAATCTATAGACAGAAAGGGAGGAGAGTATGACAACTGATAAGATCAAGGTAACGAATGATGAAGCGTGTATGGAAAGGATCCTTACGGAGGCGGAGCGGCTTGCGGACTACGAAAAGTACGGATCAAAGGACAGCATCCGGCTGAGACTGCTGGCAGAAGAGGCGGTTGGCCTTGTCCGGGGGATCACAGGAGATATCGCGGCGGAGATCTGGTTTGAAGGGGACAGTGAGGTCAGCAGAGTTTGCGTAAAGGGCAAGACCGAGATGGATCGGGCAAAGTTTGAGGAGCTGCTGTCCGTATCCACTACGGGAGAAAACACGCTGGCTAAGGGCGTTCTTGGTAAGCTCAGCGAGGTGATGCAGCTGACCTTTATGAGCCCCGGCGATCTGAGCAAATGCGCGATCTTAAACTATGGAATGATGATGCCGGGTCCGGATGAGCCTGATCTGTATTCTTTCCAGATGATGCAGAGCAATCTCTGGTCGCTCAAGCAGTACAGGGAGAGCCTTTTTGATCACAGGGAAGCGGATGAGGATAACGCGCAGGCCTGGGATGAGCTGGAGAAATCCATTATCGGAAATCTGGCGGATGACGTACAGGTCGGGATCAACCATGGAACGGTAGAGCTGACGATCATTCGGAAGCTGACGCGAAATTAACTGTGAGTAAAAGTGAGAAAAAGGGCAATTTCAAGGAGGGCCGGATCAGCAGTCTGATTCTTTCTCAGGCTCTGCCTCTGACCCTTGCTCAGCTTGTCCAGGTTCTTTACAATATCGTAGATCGGATCTATCTCGGACATATGCCGGGAGTAAAGGAGGGAGTGGCCCTTACCGGCGTCGGCCTGACCTTTCCGATCATCAGCCTGATCGCTGCCTTTACCAATCTTTTCGCTACGGGCGGGGCTCCTCTTTGCGCCATTGCCAGAGGAAAGAAGGATGAGGAAAGAGCGCTTCGCATCGAGGCGACGACCTTTACGATGCAGCTCATGAACGGAATTTTCTGCGGAGTGCTGTTTTTCCTGGTAAAACGACCGCTGTTGTTTCTTCTGGGCGCAAGTGACGTGACCATCGGCTACGCGGTGGATTATCTTTCCGTCTATCTGCTGGGGACCGTTTTTGTTACCATGGGTACCGGGATGAACGGCTTTATCAACCTCCAGGGATACGCGGATAAAGCGATGTTCTATATGATCACGGGAGCCCTGGTCAATCTGATCTTAGACCCGGTCTTTATTTTTATCTTACATATGGGAGTTGTGGGCGCTGCCGCGGCTTCCGTGATCTCGCAGGGGATCTCTTTCCTTCTGGTAATACGGTTTTTATTCGGAAGCCAGGCGGTATTAAAGATCAAAGGCCCGGACCTCCTTAGGCCATCCTGGAGATTGCTTCCGGAGATCGTGACCCTCGGACTTGCCGGGTTTATTATGTCTGCGACGAACTGTATCGTACAGGCGGTCTGCAACGCGACTCTTTCGATCCACGGCGGGGATCTGTACGTCGGGATTATGACGATCATCAATTCGGTCCGTGAGATGATCAGCCTTCCGATCAATGGGATCACGGCGGGATCGCAGCCGGTCATCAGCTATAACTACGGAGCGGGAGATAACGGAAGGGTCAAGCAGGCGATCCGGTTTATGGCCGCGGTCGGCATCGGCTATACGGGCTTTATGTGGATCCTGATCCTGCTGTTTCCCCATTTCTTTTTATCGATCTTTTCCTCGGACGAGACTATGATCACAGCCGGGAGACTGCCGCTTTTGATCTATTTTGCGGGCTTTATCTTTATGGCGCTGCAATTTGTCGGGCAGTCCAGCTTTGTTGCCCTGGGAAAGGCAAAGCAGTCCATTTTCTTCTCCCTGTTTCGAAAGGTCATCATTGTCGTGCCGCTAACGCTCATTCTGCCCCACATCGGAGGGCTGTCGATGTTAGGTGTCTTTCTTGCGGAACCGATCTCAAATCTGGTTGGAGGTTCGGCGAGCTTCTTTACCATGTATTTCGGTACCTATCGAAAGCTCGCTGGTTCGACTGCTTCCGAAGGCTCTAAGCTATAGGAAAGGGCATCGTAGTTACCTGATCAGGCTGGCAGGACCCAAAAAGATAGTGTATGATAGGACAAACTGATACAAAAAGGACAACGATATGAAAGAATACGTAATGGGAAACGGAGCCATTGCCCTGGGAGCTTTGGCCGCAGGTGTCAAGCTCGCAGCGGGATATCCGGGAACTCCGTCCTCAGAGATCATAGAGACTGTAGCGAAATACCCCCACGAGGGAGTTTACCTGGAGTGGTCCGTGAATGAAAAGGCGGCTCTTGAGGTTGCCGCGGCGGCGGCCTACAGCGGAGCCAGGGCGCTTGTCACCATGAAGCAGATGGGGCTGAACGTAGCCTCGGATCCCCTGCTGTCCGTCTCCTATATCGGAGTGAAGGGCGGGCTTGTCATCGTAAGCGCGGATGATCCCGGACCGATCTCCTCCCAGACGGAGCAGGATACCAGGCGCTTTGCCGACTTCTGCCGCATCCCGGTCTTTGATCCTGCTTCGGCAAAAGAGGCATACCGGATGATTCAGGATGCCTTTGAATATTCGGAAAAATACGGGACTCCCGTTCTTTTCAGACCGACGACGAGAGTCTGCCATGCCTATGCTGCCGTAGAAATTCCGGAAGAATATACTCCGAAAAGCTATGAGGGCTTTCAGAAGGATCCCGGCCGGTGGGTCATCTTCCCCCGCCTTTCCTGTCAAAATCACGGGAAGCTCGAGCAGCGTAATATCGAGATCGGTAAGGATTTTTCTTCCTATGAGCTGAATACGGTCGAGGGAGAAGGCGCAGGCTCTGAAAAAGCGGTCGTGGCATCGGGAGTAAGCTACTCCTACGTTAAGGAATGCCTCAAAGAGCGTCAGGATATCCGGCTGATCCGTGTCGCGACAGCCTTTCCCTTTCCGGAGGATTTCCTTTTAAAGGCGCTTGACGGAGTAAAGGAGCTGATCTGCTTTGAGGAGCTCAGTCCCTATGTGGAAGAGCAGATCTTAAAGACCGCGGGAAGGCATCACTTAAATATTACGGTCCGCGGAAAGCTCGACGGAACGGTCCCGCAGAACGGAGAGAGCAGCGTGGAGCTTGTGGGGAGGCTGCTTAAGGACTTTCTCGGGATTGAGACGGACTTTGAAGAAATAGAGCTGTCGGACGCGCCGGCGCTTCCTGTTCGCCCTCCGGTGCTTTGTGCCGGCTGTCCGCACAGAGCGTCCTTCTATGCCGTAAAGCAGGCAATGAAGGGGAGAAAGACTATTTACTGCGGAGATATCGGCTGCTATACCCTCGGAAACGCAATGCCCCTTAATATGGTTGATACCTGCCTCTGTATGGGGGCCGGGATCACGATGGCCCAGGGCTTTTGCCATACGAACGAGGATACTGTATGTTTCTCATTTGTCGGAGACTCTACGTTCTTCGCCTCGGGTATGACGGGTGTCGTAAATGCGGTTTATAACGAGGCGGATACCGTGATCTGTGTACTGGATAATTCCACTACCGCCATGACCGGGCATCAGCCGCATCCCGGGACCGGCCGGAATATGATGGGAAGCCCCGTCGAGAAGATCGATATCGCAAAGATCCTCGAAGGAATCGGCGTAAAAAAGGTTCTGACCGTCAACCCGTTTGATCTGGAAACGAGCATGGAAGCGGTTCGTGAATGCGCAGAGGAAAAGGGCGTAAAGGCGATCATTTTCAAGGCTCCCTGTATCGCGCTGACCAAACCGGAGGCATCTTGTATAATCGATTCTGAAAAATGCACCGGCTGCATGCGGTGCTTAAAAGAGCTTGGCTGCCCCGCTCTTTCGGTGGAAGATGGTAAAATGCGGATCGATGAAAATCTGTGTACCGGCTGCGGTCTCTGCGCTAAACTGTGTAAGATGGGCGCCATAGGAGGGAAGGAATGAAAAAGGATATTTTGCTCTGCGGGATCGGAGGCCAGGGAACGGTGCTGTCCGCTAAGATCCTTGCGGCCGCGGCGATGGAGGAGGGCAATATCGCGCATTCTGCCGAAACGATCGGTATGGCGCAGCGCGGAGGAAGCGTAACAAGCCACGTCAGGATCGGACAAGAGGCTTTCTCTCCGCTGATTCCCTACGGGAGCGCGGATCTCCTTCTGGCCTTTGAGCCGGCGGAAGCGGTCCGGAATCTGAAATATCTCAGAAGATCCGGCATCGCCATCGTTAATACGACAGCTGTTATGCCGGCCGCAAACGTCAGTAACGGAAAGGCCGCAGGCTATGACAGCGGGGTTATGACTGAGTATCTGAAGAAAAAATGCCGCTGTATCCTTGCAGACTCGGTAGAGTTATGTAAACCATTTGGCTCGAGCCGGTATTTTAACATCATTATCCTTGGCATCGCCTCCGGGTCAGATGTGCTAGGGATCGACCGGGAAGCGGTCCTTTCGCAGATCGAAGAGAAGGTTCCGAAAAAGTATATCGAAACCAATAAAGAAGCGTTTCTTTTGGGGTACGAGACGGGATCGGCAAAACGCCTTTGAAGGAAATACAGGATCTTAAAAAAGGAGGAGAAAACGATGAGAATCAACGAAGCGCAGCTTGAGCTGGTAAACAGTCAGCTTAAACGGATCCTTGCAAGCGGCAATTATTACAGCGAGGTTTATAAGAAAGCCGGGATCAGCAAATTATCGAGCCCTGAGGACTTTGAAAAAATCCCCTTTACGGATAAGGCGGACCTGAGAAACGCTTACCCGTTAGGGATCCAGGCGGTCCCGGACGAGGAGGTCGTTCGTATCCATTCCTCCTCCGGTACGACAGGAAAGCCGGTCATCATTCCCTATACCGCAAAGGATGTGGACGACTGGGCGGAAATGTTCAAGCGATGCTATGAGATCGCGGGAGTGACAAAAAAGGACAGGATACAGATCACCCCCGGCTACGGACTCTGGACCGCAGGGATCGGCTTCCAGGCAGGCTGTGAAAAGCTCGGAGCCATGGCGATCCCCATGGGACCGGGAAATACCGATAAGCAGATCCAGATGATGATTGATCTGGGAACAACGGTACTCTGCGCCACTTCCTCCTACGCGCTGCTTCTTGCGGAGGAGATCAACAAACGGGGCCTCAGGGATCAGATCCGTCTGAAGAAGGGGATCATCGGCTCCGAGCGCTGGAGCGACGCCAAGCGAAAATATATCGCGGATGAGCTGGGGGTAGAGCTTTATGATATTTACGGTCTGACAGAGATCTACGGGCCGGGGATTGGAATCAACTGTCCGGATCAGACCGGGATGCACATTTTCGACGATTATCTCTATACGGAGATCATTGATCCCGAGACGGGCGAGGTCCTTCCCGACGGGGAAGAGGGGGAGATCGTGATAACCACGCTGGTCAAGGAGGGGGCTCCCCTGATCCGTTTTCGGACGCACGACCTTTCCCGGATCCTTCCCGGAGCCTGTACCTGCGGCCGGAGCTATCCGCGTCTGGATACGATCCGCGGAAGAAGCGACGATATGTTCAAGGTGCATGGCGTCAATATGTTCCCCAGCCAGGTGGAACAGATCTTAGGGATGGTGGATGGGATCTCCAGCGAGTATAAGATCGATATCGCTCACGACGAGAGCATCAACCGGGATATCATCATGGTGACCGCGGAGGCTGACGGCCGGGTGGACTTCGCAAAGGCAGGCGAAGAGATCAGGCGCCTGTTCAAGTCGAGGATGAATGTGACGCCCAAGGTCGCGGTCGTATCCTTGAATACGCTTCCCCGTTCTGAAAAGAAGACGAGAAGAGTCTTTGATCACAGGGAGGAATAAACTCTTGACGGGGAATTCGTTAAAGCATATAATTAGTTTTGCAAAAGTAAATAGTGCGAAACTAAGGAAGAGAAATGAACAATACTGAGAGCTATGAGGCCCTGAAACTGAATAATCAGGTTTGTTTTCCACTTTATGCCTGTTCCAAGGAGCTGGTCAACCGGTATACGCCATACCTGAAAAGGCTGGGACTGACCTATACGCAGTACATTGTGATGATGGTGCTGTGGGAAAAGGAGTCGGTCTCCTCCAGGGAGCTTGCCGATTGCCTCCATCTTGATTACGGAACGCTGACCCCGGTCTTAAAGAGATTGGAGAACTCTGAATATCTTACGAGACAGAGAGATCCGAAGGATGAAAGGCTTCTTCTGATCAGCCTTACGGAAAAAGGAAACGCTCTGAAGGATGAGGCGGTGGGGATCCCGACCTGTATCGCGAAGTGCATGGGATTGACAGAAGAGGAGTTTAAGACGCTCTATGTATTAACGTATAAGGCGCTTGCCAATATGGAAAAAACAAAAAATGGTTTAGATTAAAGAGAAAGAGAGGGATAATGTAATGATGAAAGTATTTAAGAAGATGATGACAGCGGCAGGGGCGGTTGCCTGCGCGGCAGCTCTGTTTGCGGCTCCTGTCAGAGCCGACGAGATGGGCGACGCATATCTGGAATCGCTCAGGATATCCGCGGAAGCATCGGCGGACGCAAGAGACAGCGAGGCTGCGCAAGGACTTGCAAATGGTCTTATGTATCTCGTTTCTATTGATATGTCAACGCTTCAGTCGATGATCGCCAGGGATGAGCAGCTTTCAGACGAGCTTGAGAGAAGCTATGTCTATCTTAAGGATCTGAACGAAGCGCTTGCGGAGTCCAGGGAGGAAGAGATCTTAAAAGAAGCTTCCTATATTGATTCGATCGATATGGCAACAGCTTCGGCTATCGTATCAAGGGAATTTAAGGCGGTTTCGGACTCGATCTCCGGTATGAGATACCTTCTGTCTATAGACGCGCAGCTTGATCCGGCATCGGCAGAGGAAGATCTTTTGTTGATCGACGATCTGTCAGGCATTGTTGACGCGGTCCAGTCTCTGGTTTCATCTATGCTTTCTGAATCATAGGAGTCGGGAGGATCACTATGTTAGTAACGTTAAAAGAAATCCTGAAGATCGCTGAAGAAAAGAAAATAGCGATCGGCGCGTTTAACTGCCCGAATCTGGAGTCGTTAGAAGCGATCGTTTCGGCGGCGGAGGAGCTTGAATTGCCGGTAATTTTACAGTTTGCCGAGTGTCACGAGCCTTGGATAGCGCTTTCTCTGATCGGCCCGATCATGATAGACGCGGCAAAAAAAGCGGTTGTTCCTGTCTGTGTGCATCTGGATCACGGTGAGACGCTTTCCTATCTCGAAGAGGCGCTGTCGATCGGCTTTACCGGTATCATGTATGACGGATCGACTCTTCCGTATGAGGAGAATGCGGAAAATACAAAGAAGGCTGTCAAGCTGGCTGAAAAGACAGGCGCGTCGGTGGAGGCGGAGCTTGGTTCTATGGGCCGTCGGGAATCCGGTGCAGGGGAGAAAACCGGGGAGGAGGATGAGACAAAGATCTATACGGATCCTGCGCTTGCCTCCCGCTTCGTTAAGGAGACGGGAATTGATGCCCTGGCCTGCTCCTTTGGCACGACCCATGGGATTTATCTGACCAAACCGAAGCTGGACTTTGATGTAGTAAGAAATGTGAGGCGTGAAACCAACGAAATACCCATCGTCATGCACGGAGGTTCCGGCGTCTCACCCGAAAACTTTCAGAGGTCTATTGAAGCGGGTGTAAGAAAGATCAATTACTTTACCTATATGGATAAGGCAGGCGGCAGCGCGGCGGAAAGCTATCTGAAGGGCCTGAAGGGAGGAGAGCCGGTCTTCTTTTCTTCGATCTCCATGGCGGCCAGGGATGCGATGAAGGAAGACGTAAAACAAGCAATGAAGGTGTTTGCGGGCAAATAAACCGGAAAGAGCTGTGAAGAATACGGAGGGAATACGGTTTTGAAATCGTTCGATGAGTTCAGAGAAATAGTAAAGCGTCTGAGGGCTCCTGACGGGTGTCCGTGGGACAGGGAGCAGACCCTCGTAAGCTTAAAGCCCGGATGTATTGAGGAGGCCGCGGAGGTGATCTGCGGGATCAATGTGTATGAAAAGACCGGTAATCCGGAGAACCTGAAGGAAGAGCTGGGAGATCTGCTTTTACAGGTCGTTATGCAGGCACAGATCGCGGAAGAAGAGGGTCTCTTTACGATCGGGGATGTCTTGACGGGGATCTCGGAAAAGCTTGTAAGACGGCATCCCCATGTCTTCGGAGATACGAGAGTGAGCGGGACAGAAGAGGTCCTTACCAACTGGGAGGCGATCAAGGCGAAGGAGAAGGAGGGGAAGGAAGACGCGAACGCATATCTTCCCGATGCTTTCAACGAGGCCAGGGATCTGATCGATGCCGCAAAGAAGCGGAAAGGCTATGAGTAGTATGCACAGATTATATGAGAACGAGGATGTCAGCGTATTCTGGGACGGAGAAAGGTGCAGGCACGCCCGGGAATGCGTCACAGGAAGTCCGGCTGTCTTTGATTTTCAGAGAAAGCCGTGGATCGATCTTTCCAGGGCTCCCAACGCGGAGATCTGGAGTACAGTCAGTAAATGTCCAACCGGCGCGTTAAGCATCCTCTATAATAACGGGATAACGATCCGGCTTCAGGAGGATAGCTTACGGAGTATCGCTCTGGATGGAGATCGGATCATCGGAGAATGTGACTATCAGGAGACGGATAGAGAAGTTCAGATCGTTCATACCGAGGTGCTTCCGGAGTACGGAGGAAAGGGGATCGCCAAACGCCTGGTCTACAAGGTGGTCGAGGCGGCGGAAAAACGTCATAAGACGGTGGTTCCTTACTGCTCTTACGCGGCGAAGGTACTGAACTGACAGGCGTTAATAAGCGAAACAGAAAAGAGCGGTGTCGGAAAAGCGTGGGCACCGTTCTTTTTAAATGAATTATCATAAACGAATTAAAAAAATTCAATTACGATAAGTAAGGCGGCAGACCGCTCCATAAGCGAAAAAAAAGTGAAAAAACCGTAAAAAAGGCGTTCGACACTTTATGAGTAGCAAGTGTTATGATACAATTATAAGTTAGTATCAGACAACACAAAACAGCATGATTTGAGCAGTATTCTATGTAGCGATTTAGTTTTTATTATTCCAGAAGCATCGCTATATCATTTGGGAGTTTTAACTTCAAATGTTCATATGGCATGGATGAGAGCGGTATGTGGGAGATTAGAGACACGATATAGATATTCCAAGGATGTCGTTTATAATAATTTTCCCTGGCCAGACCCATCCGATGATCAGAAGAAAAAAATAGAAGAGACAGCTCAAATGATTTTGGATGCAAGAGAACAGTATCCCGATAGCAGTCTTGCAGATCTCTATGACGATCTCACGATGCCGCCTGAGCTTCGCAAAGCGCATAATGAAAACGATAAGGCGGTTTTGAGGGCATATGGGATTAAGCCAGGCACGCCGGAATTCTCATCCGAGTCGGCATGTGTGGCGGCACTCATGAGAATGTATCAGGAAAAAGTTTTACAGAAGTAGAACCGAAAGCATTGCAACAACATATTTTTAACAGCGACAGAGCGGATATTGAACCGAGAGGATCGGTCAGTACCTGCTCTTTTTTATTCATAACTTCTACTGCTTTTACCGTCGGTGCAGCAGGCGACCAGTATTGAAACAGCCGGTAGAGTGCTGCGTTTGCGCTCCGTTTCGATCAGTTGCTGAGATTCGTATATAATCATTTAATGAAAAACATTGCATAGTAGTACGTCCCTCTGATGAAGGGAAGCATCCGCTGTTGCGGGATTGTCACCTCCGAGGGGTTTCTTCTGGTGTTTCAACTTGTAAAGGAAAGGGCGCTTTGGTATAATTCGGTTGGTAAGAGTGGCGGGGTGGACCGTCATTTATACTGGTTAACGCTTTTCGGTGCCGATTAATCGGACTCGCAAACGCAATTTCAGTACGTTTGCGTTATCAGAAACGGCAATTAATTGCGTTCGCGAGTATAAGAAGATGGCAGGGAGTTTTCGATGGCAGGCGTTAGCAGGAGTGTAGAAGGGTACCTCTTTCTTACGGAGGAGGACGCAGAACTCGCAAGGGAGGAGATCGACCGGATCAATTTCATTTCCTCCAAAATGAATGAGAACAATCCGCAGGCGATTTTGGCGGTCTATAATCGTATGATCCAGAATAATACCCTGGTCACGCCGGTCGGACAGGAGTATCTTCGGACGATCCGGGATTACCTCTACCGGACCGCCCAGATACCGGATGAAATGGTGAGCGATATTCCGGTGATCGTGTCTTATTCCGAGGCGATCAAAAAAAAGGATGAGCCGAAAAAGCCTCCGGAGAGAAAAAGAAAAACCTATAAAAAGGAGTATCAGGGGGCGCTGTGGGTCATTGCGATCCTTTTCGTTATGGTGATCGCGATGTTTGTGATCGCGTTAAAATCCGATGTGCCGAATGTCATCAACTATCGGACGGCGATCCAGAACGAGTACGCTGGCTGGGAGCAGGAGCTGACGGAGCGGGAGAAGGCGGTTCGTCAGCGGGAGGAAGAGCTTGATATTTACTGATCGTACCGCTTCAGCAGACGGTGGGGGTTGGTGATTTTTTTTGAAAAGGGATCCGGAGACCTTTCGGATCAACAGAGTTAGTTTACATAATATTTTGCGAGGTGTGTATGGATAAGATCAAGGTAGTGGTTTGTGATGATGAAAGCAGGATGCGGAAGCTTGTCAAGGATTTCCTGACGAGAGAAGGCTATACGGTGCTGGAGGCAGCGGATGGCGCTGAGGCGCTGGATCTTTTTTATGAGGATAAGGATATATCACTCTTTATCCTGGATGTGATGATGCCGAATATCGACGGGCTTCAGGTCGTAAAGGAGATCCGGCAGGAGAGCAAGGTTCCAATTATTATGTTAACCGCTAAATCCGATGAACGGGATGAGCTGCAGGGCTTTGAGTATGGCGTGGATGAGTATATCTCCAAGCCCTTTTCCCCTAAGATTCTGGCGGCAAGAGTCAACGCGATCCTAAGGCGCAGCAACGTCCTGGATACGGAGGACAAGATCGAAGCGGCAGGGATCGTTCTGGATAAAGCTGCGCATCAGGTCATTGTTGACGGTCAGAAGGTTGAACTGTCCTTCAAGGAGTTCGAGCTGCTGACCTACTTTATGGAGAATCAGAATATCGCTCTTTCCCGGGAGAAGATCCTGAATAATGTCTGGAATTATGATTATTACGGGGATGCCCGGACGATCGATACCCATGTCAAGAAGCTTCGCAGCAAGATCGGCGAGAAAGGCGAGTGCATCAAGACGATCTGGGGGATGGGGTATAAGTTTGAGGCGCGACGCAAAGGGGGATAGACCGCAAGAAGTGAATCATTGCAGAGATTGAAAGAGGAAATGGATGGTTAGCGCTTTTCGTTGCCGATCAACCAGTCTCGCAAACGCAATTCCAGTATGTTTACTTTGCCAAAAACGACAATTAACTTATACTCGCGAACGCAATTAATTGCCGTTTCTGATAACGCAAACGTACTGAAATTGCGTTTGCGAGTCCGATTAATCGGCACCGAAAAGCGTTAACCAGTATAAATTCCCGGTGATTTGTTGTTACTACATCGGTTTGTTGCTTCTACAATCCCGAAAGCGCCTGGGTTTTAGCGGTTTTTCAAGTAGAATAAATCACTTTGTAGAAACAACATAACATCGTTATTACTACATTATAGCCATTTGACAAGGGAAACATTGGTATTACTGCATTTGTCAAATGTAGAAACAACATCTTATTGGGAAATTAAGTTTATCATAAACACGAGAATTCCGTCGAGAAGATGGAAGGCTCAGAGGATGAACGAATCGCGAAGCTGATGGAACGCAGGGGAGTTATAGCGTTTGGTAAAGAAAAGCTCGATCAGATGGGGATTCGCGTCACGACATTTCTGGATGACGACTTTCCCAGGCGATTATATGAAAAACTGGGGGATTTTTGTCCGCCGTTACTGTACTGCTGCGGAGTTTTGGAGTAGCTGATAAATACAATGGATTTCAGAAGGAGGATACCATGGATTTTGTAAAGGATGTATACACATTAAACGACGGTTCGACGCTGCCGATGATCGGCTACGGGACCTATAACGAAGAGTTTGCGGATAACGTAAAGCCGATTCGGGAAGCGATTGATGCCGGCTACCGTTTTTTTGATACCGCATCCCTCTATGAGACTGAGCGCTGTCTCGGACAGGCGATTCGGGAGAGCGGCCTTCCGAGAGAGGATTTTATCATCGAGACCAAGCTCTGGATCGATGAAATGGGGGCGGAGGGAGCAAAAAAGGCTCTCGAAAAGTCCTTAAAGCGGCTCGGGACAGACTACGTCGATATTTATATGATGCACTGGCCGAGAGAGACCGGAGAACTGGACGAAGCCTGGAAAGAAAAGGATCTGGAAACCTGGCGGGTCATGGAAGAGGCGGTACGGGAGGGGAAGGTAAAGCGCCTTGGCCTCAGTAATTTCCTGCCGCATCATCTGAACAATATCTTAGAGAACTGTGAGATCAAGCCGGTGGTGGATCAACTGGAGTTCCATCCGGGCTATTCCCAGGAGGCTGCCGTCCGCTTCTGTCAGGATAACGGGGTACAGCCCATTGCCTGGAGCCCTTTGGGACGAGGCAGGGAAAACGCGATCATCGGGAACGCGATTTTAGGGAAGCTGGCGGAGAAGTACGGAAAGAGCATCCAGCAGGTCAATCTCAGGTTCGCGCTGCAAAAGGGGGTCCTTCCGATCCCGAAAGCGACTTCCAGAGAGCATATCCTTGCCAATCTCGATGTGTTCGATTTTGAGCTGATGCAGGACGAGCTGTGGACCTTATCCTGTATGCCGCAGAATACATGGCTTGGGGAGCATCCGGATTTTAAGATCCCGACGAAGAGGAGCAATCCGGAGAATATCTGAGATCATGAAGCATTCTATCAGAAAGCAGTTTGTACTGGTCTTCGGCGGGATCATGGCCGGGATGTTAGTTCTTCTGTGGATCGTTAATATCGCGTTTTTAGGCGGTTTTTATGAGCTGAGAAAGGAGAAGCTGCTTGTCCGGGCCTATGAGGATATCGATGCTCAGGCAAGCTCCGGGGAGATCACCAGCGAGGAGTTTGACGCCAGATTCCGCTCCATCGCCAGTACCTATAATCTGGAGATCATCATCCTGGATACGGATACGGAGACCGTCAAGGCGACCTCCAAAGACAACAATCTTCTGGCCAGAAGGCTGCTTGGGTATATCATCTACGGAGCGCCGGATTCGGACGACGTTGTGACGACGGAGAAGTATACGATCCAGCATGCGAAAGACCGGGCGCTGCAGCTTGAGTATATTGAGCTTTGGGGCTTTCTGTCCGACGGCCGGATGATCCTTATGCGCAGCCCCGTCGAGGGGATCAAGGACAGTACGGCGGTTTCCAATACGCTTCTGACCTACGTGGGTATCGTGATCATCGTGATCGGGATGCTGATCACCGGGGTCGTTGCCGGAAGGATGACCAAGCCGATCTTGGAGCTTACGGATATCTCCGAGAAGATGACGAACCTGGATTTTGACGCCAAGTACGAGAGCGGAGGGAATGACGAGATCGCGCATCTGGGGAACAATATCAATAATCTTTCCGAGAAATTGGAGCGTACGATCTCGGAGCTGAAAACGGCAAACAGCGAGCTGAAGCGGGATCTGGAGAAGAAAACGGAGATCGACGAGATGCGTAAGGAATTCCTCTCCAATGTCTCCCATGAATTAAAAACACCGATCGCTCTGATCCAGGGCTATGCGGAGGGATTGAAGGATAACGTCAATTCCGACGAGGAGAGCAGGGATTTTTACTGCGACGTGATCATTGACGAGGCGGCAAAGATGAACCGGATGGTTCGAAGCCTTCTTGAGCTGAATCAGTTGGAGAACGGAACAGACGGGCTTTCCATGGAGCGCTTTGATCTGGTGCCCCTCATTCGGAATTGTATCAGCGCGGTCGATATTTTACTGAAGCAGAATGAGATCCGGCTTGCGTTTGCTGAACAGGGGCCGGTCTACGTCTGGGCGGATGTGTTCAAGGTAGAGCAGGTGGTGAACAACTTCCTGTCAAACGCCATCCATTACGCAGGGGGTGAGAAAAGGATCGAGATCACGATGGAGAGGAAGGCGGAAACGGTCCGGGTCCAGGTTTTCAACACCGGCGATCCGATTCCGGAGGAGTCGCTTTCCAAGCTCTGGACCAAATTTTACAAGGTCGATAAAGCCAGGACCAGGGAATACGGCGGAAGCGGAATCGGCCTTTCGATCGTAAAGGCTATTATGGAGAGCTTTCAGCAGGAATACGGCGTTTTGAATTTAGAGAACGGTGTGGCGTTCTGGTTTGAGCTGGATACCAAGAGTCAGGAATAAAGGGGTTAGTTATGAAGAGGGAAAGAATACGGATGGATCTGAATAAAACGGGATATAAAAAGAGAGTGCTGCTGCTCCTTTTGGCGGCATCGCTGAGCTTTGGCCTGCTTACAGGCTGCTCGGAAGGTCTGGAAAACGATCTGGATGAGGAGACGGAGAATAAACAGTTATCTCTGGTGGCGGAATACGCCGCGGGACTCTTGTTAAAGTATGATAAGAGCGGCAGCAACGGCCTTGTTCTTACAATGCCTGAGGAGCCTGCCAAGGAGGATCCGGTTGACATAAGTTCTCCCACTCCGGAGGAAATGGAGTTAATGGAGGGGGAGCATCTGGACCCGAACGTCAGCGTTTCAAGCGACGGACCGGGAGGCTTTGTCGGAGATCCGCAGGAGGCTCCTGCGGATGAGCCGGCAGCGGTTAGCCAGGGGTCGATTTCACAGGCGCTAGGGATCCCGGATTTTGGCGTGGATTTTACCTATTATGAGATCAGCGATTCCTATCCCGATTCTCCTTCGGTAGAGAATATGCTTTTTTCCTTACAGGCGGAGGAGGGACAGGACCTTTTGATCCTGCACTTTGATCTGGGAAACTATACGGGCCTTGAGATGAACTGCAGCCCGATGAGCTATGACCGGAAGATCCGCCTGCTCGTAAACGGTTCGAACCGACTCAATCAGCAGATCACGATCCTGTTAAACGATCTGAAATCCTATGACGGGGTTCTGGTGCCGGGACAGGTAGTCGATACGGTTCTGGTGTTCTATCTCGATGAGGGGAGCGATCCCATCGAGTCGCTTGAGCTTATCGTCGTCGGCGAGGAGGGGGAGCAGAAAATACCCCGGCCGGCGGTTCAGGGAAGCTCCCAGGGAGGCTCGGGCGCTACGATTGATTTCAACCTTGAGGGTGCGGAGACGGAAGAAGAGTCTGGGGAAGAATAAACGGATTTTCATGTTATGTAAACTAAACGGTTGGAATATGATAGTAAGATAAATTATTATCGCCAGATAATTACATTATGTAAACTGGCGGTGTAATTAGCTATCGTTTTTGATAAGTCAAACGGACTGGAATTGCGTTTGCGAGTCTGATTTGTCGGCAACGAAAAGCGTAGACCAGAATAAATAATGGAGATAGGTTATGATCCGACTAGCACACAGAGAGGATGCGGGGCAAATCGCCGCGATCTACGATAAAATACACACCGGGGAGGAAAAGGGCGAGACTACGATCGGTTGGATCCGGGAGATCTATCCGACGCTTCAGACCGCAAGAGAAGCGATCGAAGCGGGGGATATGTTTGTGCTGGAAGAAGACGGCAGGATCGTTGCTTCAGGAAGGATCAATCAGATCCAGGTCCCGGAATATAAGGATGCACACTGGCAGTACGAGGCGGATCCCTCCGAGGTGATGGTTCTTCATACGCTGACAGTGGATCCGGATCAGGGCAGAAGAGGTCTGGCAAGGCAGTTTGTGTCATTCTATGAGGAATATGCTCTGAAAAACGGCTGCCGCTATCTTCGGATCGATACGAATGAGAGGAATACGAGGGCGCGGAAAATGTATGAGAAGCTCGGCTATCACGAAGTCGGAGTTGTGCCGTGTAATTTTAACGGGATACCGAATATCGGGTTAGTGTGTATCGAGAAGAGATTAGAGTAATTTATGTAAACTAATTATAGATAGATATTATGTAAACCTGGTGCGTGGTTAATAGCGAATAATTATTTATACTCAATAACGAAAAGGCTTGCCGTTTCGTTATTGAGTGCGCCGGATTCGGGCCGCTTTAAGCGGCATATTTCCTTACCGAATCCGTGCGCATCACTTTATACGGTTAACGAAAATCGGCAACGATTTTCGTTAACCGGTATAATATAATTGATGGAGTGATTGGGCCCTCAATATGTACTGGAAATCGTGCTTATATGTGAGAAATAGCGATATTATACTCGCGAACGCAATTAATTGCCGTTTTTGATAAAGCATACTTACTGGAATTGCGTTTGCGAGTCCGGTTGATCGGCAACGAAAATCGTTAACCAGTATAAACTAGTTGATTTGCTGTATTATGTAAACTGAAATGGTAGTATAAATATTAATGGGAGAGGAAAAAATGGCAGTTAAAGTAAATATCAAGGATCTTATTTCAAAAATGACTCTGGAGGAAAAGGCTTCCTTCTGTTCCGGGGCGGATTTCTGGCATACGGAGGCGCTTAAGCGTCTGGGAATCCCTTCTTCTATGGTAAGCGATGGCCCTCACGGCTTACGGAAGCAGGACCAGAGCGGGGATCATCTGGGCGTGAATGACAGTATCGTAGCGGTGTGCTTTCCCGCAAGCTGCGCGACGGCAAGCTCCTTTGACAGAGAACTGATCCAGGAGATCGGTCGCGCCATCGGGGACGAGTGCCAGGCGGAGGATCTGTCTGTTGTTCTGGGACCGGCGGTAAATATCAAGCGATCCCCCCTCTGCGGAAGAAATTTTGAATATCTCTCGGAGGATCCTTACCTTGCGGGAGAAATGGCCGCGAGCTTTATAAGCGGCGTTCAGAGTAAGAATGTCGGGACCTCCATCAAGCATTTTGCAGCTAACAACCAGGAGCATGAGCGACTTTCCGGTTCCTCCGAGGTCGACGAGAGAACGCTTCGGGAGATTTACTTCCCGGCGTTTGAAACGGCTGTAAAAAAGGCGAAGCCATGGACCGTTATGTGCTCCTATAATCAGATCAACGGTGTTTTTTCCTCGGAAAACGAGTGGCTGTTAAACAAGGTACTCCGCAAGGAGTGGGGCTTTGACGGCTATGTGGTAAGCGACTGGGGCGCGGTAAACGATAGAGTTAAGGGTCTTCTAGCAGGACTGGATCTTGAGATGCCTTCAAGCGATGGTGACAATGACAGGCTGATTGCGGAGGCGGTAAGAAAGGGCGAGCTTTCCGAGGAAGTACTGGATCAGGCGGTCTGGCATATCTTAAACATCGTATTCCGCTATGAGGAGAATAAGAAGGGCGGCAGCTTTGATAAGGAAGCGGATCACGAAAAGGCGGCGCGGTTTGCCGAGGAGTGTATGGTCCTTTTAAAGAATGAGGATGGGATCCTCCCGGTTAAAAAGGGTGAGAAGCTTGCGATCATCGGGGAGTTTGCCGTAAAACCGAGATTTCAGGGCGGCGGCAGTTCCCATATCAATAGCTTTAAGGTATCCGACGCTCTGTCAGCCATCAAAGAGCGTGACGAGGTGATCTACGCCAAGGGCTTTTATAATGACAGAGACGCGGAAAGTGAGGTTCTTTTTGAAGAGGCGGAGCAGGCGGCAAGGGAGGCCGATAAGGTCGTGATCTTTGCCGGACTTCCCGATTCCTTTGAATCCGAGGGGTATGACAGGGAGCATATGAGGCTGCCCGATTGCCAGAATAAGCTGATCGAGAAGCTCGCGGGGATCAATGAGAATGTGATCGTCGTACTGCACAACGGTTCTCCGGTGGAAATGCCCTGGGTCCGTCAGGTCAAGGGGATTTTAGAGGCGTATCTTGGGGGCGAGGGTGTCGGACCTGCTGTTGCCAAGGCGTTATATGGAGAGATCAACCCGAGCGGCCATCTTGCGGAGACCTTCCCGTTACGATTACAGGATACGCCATGTTATCTCGAATTCCCGGGAAAGGGCGAAAAGGTGTATTATACAGAGCGCTTCTTTGTGGGCTACCGCTACTATGACAGCAGGGAGGCGGGGGTCCTGTTCCCCTTTGGACACGGGCTGTCCTATACGACCTTTCGAATCGATAACCTTCGGATCGAGGGAGAGACGTTTCAGATCGAAGCGCCGGAGGATTTTCGGATCACAGTATGCGTGGATGTAACAAATACCGGAGAGGTCGAGGGAAAAGAGGTTGTACAGCTCTATGTATCGGACCGTACCGGGATGGAGGTCCGTCCTGTCCACGAGCTGAAGGGCTTTGAAAAGGTATCGTTAAAGCCGGGGGAGACCAAAACAGTGACTATGGAGCTTGATTACCGCTCCTTTGCTTTCTATTATAAAGAGATCGGCGACTGGTACGTTCCCAGTGGAGAATTTGTCATTGAGGTCGGTGATTCCTCCCGGAATATTTCCGCAAAAAAGACAATTACGCTCAATAATACGAAGAAGCCTCCCTTTGTCATCAAGCCGACGACGACCTTCGGGGAGTTAGCGAAGTATCCGCAGATCGCTGGGGCTGTAAAGGAGAAGCTGATGTCCAGAATGACGGTGTTCGGGGAGAACAAGCAGCAGTCGGAATCGGCGGCGGAGGCAATCACGGCTGAGATGGAGGACGCGACGATCCGGTATATGCCGATCCGGGAGATCCGGAGCTTTGGTCATATCACGAACCAGGAAATGACGGATGCGGTCAGAGAATTGAACGAACTATTATCACAGACGAAGGGAGCAGAATAAGGCCTTATGGCGAGGGTCGGGAAGAAAAGCCTGTCTGAAAGGGCAGCGGCAGCACTTATCGCAATGAGCCTTGCGCTGTGTTTTTTATTGACCGGCTGTGAGTCTGCTTCCATAGATGGTTTACATAATACAGCGAATCTGATCCACAGCACGGCGGAGGCGATCCGAGGCTCTGAGACCTTGCGGTCAGAGGCTTCGGACCGTTACGCGCTGCCTGCGGTGGGCGATTTAAGACACGGTTTTACGGTAACGGAACGGGGCAGTATCGATTATCTCAGGGCGGAAACGGCTGCCTTTGTACATGAAAAAAGCGGGCTGACTCTGTTCCTGATCGAGAACGAGGATCCGGAGCTTGCGTTTCAGATCGCTTACCGGGTTCCCCAGAAGGACGAGACGGATATCCCGCATATCTTTGAACATGCGATCCTGGCAGGCTCTGATAAATATCCCGGAACGAATGTGTTTTTTGATCTGGATAATAAGAGCTATCATACTTTTATCAACGCTTCTACGAGTCAGTGTATGACCCGCTATCAGTTTGCCTCCGTCAGCGAAGAGCAGCTTTTGAACACACTGGATGTTTATATGAGCTGTATGGAGGCTCCGGCGGTTCTTTCGGATAAACGGATCTTTGAACGGGAAGCGGTCCGATATCAGCTCTATGACAGGGACGCTCCGATCGAAATGACGGGGACTGTTTTTTCGGAGGATCTGGGGAAGATGACCGGCATCGGGAATCAGCTCTGGCCGGCCGGTTTTCGGGAAATGTATACGGATCCGATCGCTTCGAATGCCGTGGGCAGGCTCTATGAGAACTATGATCAGCTTTCTTATGACCGGCTCCAGGAGGTTTACGATACCTATTATTCCTATGATAACGCGATCATCGTTTTGTACGGCAGACTGGATTATGACAGAGAGCTGGCCTTTCTTGACGAACACTATCTGGGAGACGAGGCGCGGCAGGGGAAAAACGCGCTTTCGGAAGTTGCGCTTGTGCCGAAGGAGGGATTGCAGCGGGCGGAGGTTTTGGTTCCCGCTTATGAGAGTGATTCGGCACAGGGGCAGTCGATGGCGGCTTATCTCATCGATCTGAGTGAGTTTTCCGTGGAGGAGAGGCTGGCGCTGTCCTTTTTTACGAGCTTTTTGGGCTCCGGGAGCGATTCGTTACAGGAAAGGCTGAAGCAGGCAGGGATCAACAATCCGGCGGTCATAGATAACGCTGCCTTTGACGGCGCGGTCCGTTCCGGCTACGGGTTTATTCTGTACAATGCAAAGCCCGGACAGGAGGAAGCCCTTTATGACGCGGCAAGAGAGGCGCTTTCGAAGGTGGCGGAAAACGGTTTTGAGCCCTCTGTGATCGAAAGCGTTCTTCACAATACCGCTATGTTGGAAGATATGAGCTTAGAGGGCGCTGATATCGGGATCTATGAGCCGGTACAGTTTCTTTCCTGTTTTATGACGACGGGGCGGACCGACTACTATACTTTGTGGCAGCAGGCGTATGACGAGATCAGAAACGACCCGGGGCAGAGGCTTTTAAAGAGCCTTGCGAAGAAGCTCCTTTCAGCGAAAGCGTCCTGCCTTGTAACGGCAGCTCCGGCTCCGGGGCTTGCGGAAGAGCTGTTAGAAAAGAGAGAAGCCTATCTGACAGAGAAAAAGGCCGGGATGACAGAGGCTGAGATCGATCAGCTGATCGAGGATACGAGGGCCTTTGACGAATGGAATGAAAATCCTGTGCATAACAGCGACTTTCTGATTGATCCCAGGGATTTCCCGAAGCCTGAGAAGCTGCCGGAGCCGATCGTACAGGTGGCGGACGGCATCAAAATGCTGTCGGTGCCGGTGGATGTGAATGGGATCGGAGCCTATACCCTGTTTTTTGATACCAGCGGTCTGTCGAAGGACGAGCTGTATGACCTGAACCTGTATCTGCTTGCGCTCGGCGAGCTGCCGACCAGACAGCGTTCCTATGATGAACTCGCAGAGCTAACCGACTACTACCTGTCCAATGCGCAAGCCGCGCTGATCTATCCGGGAAGAGAGGGGAGCGCGCATCACTATCCCATGCTGCAAATCTCCTGGTATGCCTTGACGGAGGATTTTGAAACGACTCTGAAGCTGATGCTTGAGACCCTTTGGGAGACGGAATTTACAGATGCCGGGGCGCTTGCCGGTATCATCGAGAAATATAAGGAGGAATACAATCCCGCTGTCCGGAGCGCGGATCAGACCGCGAGCATTCTGGCGGATTCCTATCTGGACGATAACAGCGCATACTATCGCTATTTAAACGGTCCCGGGTTCTATGCCTATCTGCAGGAAACCAGAGAGAAGCTGCTTTCGGATGAGAGCAGTATCAAAGAGGTTTCAGAGCGTATGCAGCGTATTATGGAAAGGATCATCGGGAAGAATCGTCTGATCTTTGGCGAAGTGGCAGACAGGGAGGCACTGCCCGGGATAGCGGCGACAGCTTACACCTTGCTGCGGGAGCTTCCCGTAAACGAAGTAAAAGACGCGGACTACGAGCTGAGGCCGGAGATGGTAAGGACCCTGGGCGTTTATATGGACGCGCCCTCCCAGTACACATATCGAAAGTATGTATCGGGAAGGGAAGATGGGATCCCGGGAAGGTTCTGTCCGCTGATACGGGCGCTGAGCGATAAGGTCGTGGTTCCGACGCTGCGTTTTCAGAACGGCGCGTATTCAGGCGGTATGGGAACGGAAATCACACGGAATGAGCCGATCGTCTATTCCTACAGCGATCCGAACGTAGGCAAAACGCTCGAATTCTTTGACAGTATTCCTGCGGCGCTTTCTGAGCTTGAAATTACAGAGGAGGAGCTGAACGGATATATCGCCAGATCCTACGGCGCAGTGACAGGGCCCCGGGGAGTTTTATCCGGAGGGATCTCCGCCATCGGCTATTTTGTCGCGGATAAGGATCCTGAGGTCTATCTTGAAAATGACGCGGATATCCGGAACGCGTCGCTTAAAGATCTGAAGGAGGCCGCAGCGTATTTAAAGGAGGCAGAGGAGAACAGTATCACGGTCATGGCCGGAAACCGGAAGCTGATGGAGAAGGATATAGAGCTGTTTGACGAAATTCTCGATTATCAGACGATGGACGAGTAAAGAGTCGTCGGCCCGGGCACGCCGGCAGGTATAAGAATGGGTTTTGTACGGTTTTATAAATTTTAGTTACGGGGGTTGACACCCCCGTATTCTTATGCTATAACTGTACTAACATAAATAATACAGTTATGACAAATAGTACTGTAATTGGTCGTAGCCGGCCGGAGTAAACGGCGGCTGCGATTGTCCGTAACTGTTCAGAACCCCTTGGTTTCTGAACAGTTACACGGCCCGTCATACAAGTTTTGCTTCGCAAAAAGACGGGCCGCATCGCAAAATCTACGTTTTGTACGCCCGCAGCAACAAGTGTTGCGGGCTGTACGGAATAGATGCATTTGTCTTTCAGTTGAAAGGGAGTAAAGGATGTTCATCAATATTGATTTCAGGGACAAGAGGCCCCTGTACGAGCAGGTTTGCGACAAGATCGAAGAGCTGATCCTTCGGGGCGTGATCGAACCGGATGAGGCGCTGCCCTCGGTCCGCTCCCTGGCGGTCGAACTTTCAATCAATCCGAATACGGTCCAGAAGGCCTACGCGCTCCTTGAGAGCCGGGGTCTGACCTATTCCGCCGCGGGACGCGGGAGCTTTGCTGCGGGAGCCACGGAGCTTCTGCCAAAAAAAAGGGAGGAGATCGCCGAGGAGATCGCGGGGCTCATTGAAAAGGCGGAGAAGTTTGGAATTACGAAGGAAGAGCTCATAGAGCTCATAAAACAGAAAGAGGGAGGAAAGAGAGATGCTTGAGGCAAAAAACCTTACCAAAAGCTATGGTGAGATACGTGCCGTAGATAATGTCTCACTGAAAATAGAGGATGAAAAGGTATTCGGCCTGATCGGGACCAACGGAGCCGGGAAGAGTACATTTCTTCGGATGGCGGCGGGAGTGATTAGAGGGGATTCCGGGCAGATTCTGATCGATGGGGAAGAAATTTTTGAGAATACCCCGGCAAAGGAAAAGTTCTTTTATATCGCGGATGATCCGTACTTTTTTTCCAACGCGACGCCGGATGAAATGTCGGCCTTCTATAAGAAAATTTACCGGACCTATGATCAGGGACGTTACGAGAGGCTGATGCAGAGCTTCGAACTGAACCGGAGGCGTAAGATCAATACCTTTTCCAAGGGTATGAAGAAGCAGCTTGCGATTATCTTGGGACTGTCTGCCATGACCCGCTATATGTACTGCGACGAGACCTTTGACGGACTGGATCCGGTGATGCGGCAGGCGGTAAAGAGTCTGTTCGCGGCGGATATCTCGGAGAGAGGCTTTACGCCGGTCATAGCCTCGCATAACCTCAGAGAGCTGGAGGATATCTGCGATACCGTAGGTCTTCTGCATCAGGGCGGGATCCTGCTGTCGGAGGATCTGGACAGTATGAAGAGCGATATCCATAAGATCCAGTGTGTGCCGTCAAAGGATCTTGAGGAGCTGAATATCAGAGAGAGGCTGCATATTTTGACGGAAGAGCAGAGAGGGTCGCTTATCGTCTTTACGGTAAAGGGCGAAAAGGAGCAGATCCTGAGTATTTTGAACGAGGCGGAGCCGGTCTTCTTAGAGGCGCTGCCGTTATCCTTAGAGGAAATATTTATCAGCGAAACGGGGGTAGAGGGTTATGACATCAAATCACTTATATTCTGATTACGCGAATTTATTGACTCTGATGAAGGAGGACATCAAAAGACGGTACTGGTGTATCGCGCTTTCGATCTTAGGAAGTCTTTTTGCGCAGGTCGTTCTTCTGGCGCTCTATATGAATATGTGGACGGAGAGACTGAAGAACGCTATAACGACCCTGGAAGAAGTCCGGCTGGACTATTTCCACAGGGTGTTGGGATGCCAAAATATCGCTGTGCTTCTTCTGATCCTCGGTATTGCGTTAGTAAACGGGATCCAGGGGACTATGTACCTGCACAGCAGGGTAAAGAGCGACCTCTATGATTCTCTGCCCGTAAAGAGAACGAGACTGTTTTCCGCTTCCTACTTAAACGGGATACTGATCTTTGCCGTGCCCTATATCGTGATGCACATCGTCTGTGTGCTGATCGGTTTGGCCAGAGGTTATTATGTTCCTGCAGGCTTTCTCTGGGGTGTGCTTGCTATCGTGTCCGTGCTTGTGTTCTATAGCGCAATCTATTCTTTAGTTGTTTTGGGGTCGCTTCTTTGCGGAAATACTGTCGTTGCGATCATGGCCGGTGTGACGTTAAACCTGATCGGGGTGATCACCGTCGCTACTTATAATTTTAACCAGATGGTCTTCTTTACGACCTATTACGACGGCCTGCTTTCTCAGGGGGTCCCGAAGGCAGTGACCTATATTTCGCCTGCTTCCGCCATGTTTGAGTTATTCAGCCTTGCCGGAAAGCAGGTCCAGAAGGGGCTTCTGCCCTTTGATCCAAGGAGCTATAAGTACATAGCGGAATATCTGATAGTGTCCGTATTATTGTACATATTGTGCAGGTATCTGATTACGATCCGTCCGTCGGAGACTGCCGGAAAAGCCATCGCGTTTCAGAGGATACGGCCTGTGGTCAAAGTGATCCTGATGATCCCTGCTGCTTTGATGGGTGGGCTGCTGTTTTATGAGATCGCTTCCCAGAAGCTGGGCTGGTATGCTTTCGGTCTGATCGCAGGGGTTGTGCTGGTACATGCGGTGCTTGAGATCATCTATGAATTTGACTTTAAGGCCTGCTTTAAGCACCTTGGGTCTCTCGGGATCGGCGCGGTGCTTACGGTGCTTGCCTCCCTTGCCTTTATTCTGGATCCCTTCGGATACGACAGCTATATCCCTGAGACCTACCGGATCAGTTCCGCGGCTCTTGTCAATATCGGCTTACAGAACGGTCTGGATTACAGCTACGATGAGGATCTGTTGATCGAGTACGGATATATGAATTACAACGATTACCGGCTGATGAATATGGAGCTTAAGGATCTGGAACCGGTTTTAGATATTGTAAAGGAAGGAGTGCGCTACGCGAAGGCGACAAGGCTCCTGCGTTTGCTCCATCCGCTTACCTCGGGATATACGGAAACGGATGAGGACGAGATGAATGCCCTGTTAAGGGAAAAGGGGATCGCGGTACCCGATCCTGAGACCGGCTATGTTCCAAGCTATGGTATGGTGATCGTCTGCTATCGCTTAAGCGGAGGACGGGAGGTCTACCGGGAATATACGATCAACTTTAAGGATGAAGCGATGACGGCCGCTATGGAGAAGATCTATAACACTGACGAATATAAGGCAGCAGTCTTCCCTGAGCTTGCGGCAGAGACGGAGGAATTCGGGGAGTTATATTACGACGCGCCGAATCTGAACGGACAATGGACTATAGAGCCGGAAAAGAAGAAAGCCCTTATCGCCGCCTACAAGGAAGATCTGAAGGAGCAGAGCTTTGCGGTACTTTCCGGGGAATATCCCATCGGGATGCTGGGCTCTCAGGTATTTATCGAGGAGTACCGGTACTATGAGCCGCAGTACAATATGTATATCTATCCTTCCTTTGAGCGGACGATCGCTCTTTTAAAGGATGACGGTCTTGATCCGACGAAGATTTACGACGCGGAAGCCGTTGTGGAAGCGGAGGTTTATTATTACAACAATGACGAAAACAGCGGAGCTGACTTTACGGAGAAGGAGGAGCTTGAGGAGTTGATGGAAAGCGTGATCTTTGAGCCTTACCTGCGTATGAATCCGATGTTTACTCCTTATGAGGAAGAGGGAACGGGTTACTACGGCGTATCGGTGTATTATTCAACGAATCCGGAGGAGTCCGGGGGATCCGCCAGGAACAATTTCCTCTGCGTTGACTATACCTTCCGTCCGAATGAGATACCGGAGTTTGTAATGAAGGCGATCGAGGAGAATCTGGAGAGAAACGAGGACGACTTTGACGGGGTGATCATGGACGCGGTAGGGTAGGTTTAAGCGAAGGGTTATCTTAAAAATATCTGAAATTCTCGCGAACACTGTTTTTTGGGTTTTTTGGGTTTTTTCTCTGTACTTGTAAAAAGGCCTCCTGTAAAGTAGAATGTAGTTGTATTCTACCTCAGGAGGTTTTTTATGGGGACTTATGTGAATCCAGGGAATGAGAGTATGCAGTCAGCAGTACGCTCTGAAATATACATGGATAAGACCGGATTGTTAAAGATTCTTAACAGCAGTCTTGAGACGGAAAATAGATACTTTGCTGTAAGTCGGGCGAGGCGCTTTGGGAAGTCGATGGCAGCGGGGATGATCGATGCCTACTACAGCAGAGGCTGTGATTCCAGGGAGCTTTTTTTACCCTTTGAGATTGCGGGGGATCCCGACTTTGAAAAGTATCTGAATAAGTACAATGTGATCCATTTCGATGTGGCAAGTTTTTTGTATCGGGCAAAAACTCCTGAGGATGTGGTGCCTTTTATTGACAGGACGCTTCTTGAGGAAATGCTTAAGGAGTTTCCGTTTCTTAAGGAGGATCATCCTGCTGATACCGCGGCAGCTATGAATCTGGTTTACGAGCGGAATAAGAATAAATTCGTCGTAATCATCGATGAGTATGACTGTATAACGAGAGATGCTTCGGAAAATGAGGAGCTGGTGCTTGGATTCATAAAGTATCTCCGTGGGTTCTTTAAGACCGAAGAATCAAAGCAGTTTCTGGCTCTCGGATATATTACG
>JAFSXN010000126.1 GCA_017444015.1 Lachnospiraceae bacterium
AACCGTCGAATACGAATTAGAGCCAGGCGAAGAGATGATTGTTTCTACAGGGCACGTTGCCATGATGAGCGCGACTTGCACGATGGATATTCGAACCGTTCCTGGGGTGAAAAATGTTCTGTTTGGCGGCGAAGGGTTGTTCCATACAGTTATAAAAGGCCCTGGGAAGTTAATGCTGCAGACAATGCCTGCTATTAATGTGGCGAATGCGCTGATTCCGTATCTACCGAAGCAAAGCAATTAACCGCAAATGTGAAAAAGAGCAAACAATTCCCTCATCACAACGGCAAAAATATCGGGCAGTGTCTTATTCAGCACTTACATAGACGTTGTTAAAATACCATGGAAATGATATAATATCCTTACCAAGAAGGATTCCCTTTGGGAGAATAGAGGGAGTCCTTCTAAGGGCTTTCTCCGACTTGGAATACAAAGGAAAGGAGAAAGAAACATGGTAGGAGGAAATGCTATGGATATCGTAATCAACATTGTTTGGGACGACGAGGCATCCGTATATATTGCCACATGTGACGATATAGGGCTTGCGTTAGAGTCTGAGTCGTACGATATGCTCATACAGCGTGTCAAAGAAGCCGCTCCGGAGTTAATACGGCTTAATAATATCCAAGGATGTACTTCCATGAGCTTTCTGACGCAGGAGCGTCGGGTCGCCTGTGCATAATGGCCAAGAACTATAACAGGGAGATAAAAAATCTCTAAAAGGAAAATGGCTGCACATTCGTGAGACACGGCAAAGGCGATCATGATATACTCTCAACTTCGGTTATATAAGGTAATATTTTTATAATCAAACTATGTATAAAGGAGCTGCCGCAGTATTTAATGCGACAGCTCCTTGTGGAAACGGCCGGCTCCAAAACCAGCGGTCCCGCAAGTGTGAACAGCAACATTTCCAGACGCAAGTCCGGACGGGAGAAAGAAAGCGCTTGAACAGAAGGTGGGGGAGTGTTATAATAGCTCTCAAATGTGGAAAGGAGAAGTCCTATGACTCCGGAAGGATTTTTATTCGGTTTTCTTGCTTTGATACTGATCGTCATCATCGGGGCGGTCGCAGCGGTTGTTGTTATCGTATCCGGCGCGACGGCTGGAATTGTGGACGAGGAAGACGAAGAGGCTGAAGAGCAGGGCGGACTCTGAATATATTGAAACCAGGCCCTCGGACGAGCTTTCGTCGCGGGGGCTTTTCTATTCTTTAATCATCGTTTGTAAGGAGATTTTTTACTATGTCAAAAGAACTGGCAAAAACCTACGACCCCAAAGGCCTGGAGGATCGGATCTACAAAAACTGGGAGGAGAAGGGCTATTTTAAGGCGGATGAACATTCCGAAAAAAAGCCCTTTACGATCGTGATGCCGCCCCCGAATATTACGGGCCAGCTTCATATGGGCCATGCCCTGGACAATACGATGCAGGATATTCTGATCCGGTATAAGAGAATGCTGGGGTATGAGGCCCTGTGGCAGCCGGGAACTGACCATGCGGCGATCGCGACCGAGGTCCGGGTTATCCAGGACCTGAAGGAAAAGGGAATCGAAAAGGATGACCTCGGAAGAGAGGGCTTTCTTGAGAAGTGCTGGGAGTGGAAAAAGGAATACGGCGGCCGGATCATTAACCAGCTCAAGCGGATGGGATCGTCTGCCGACTGGAGCCGCGAACGCTTTACGATGGATGAGGGGTGCTCGGACGCGGTAATGGATGTGTTCGTGAAGCTCTACGAGAAGGGCCTGATCTATAAGGGAAGCCGGATCGTAAACTGGTGTCCGGTGTGCCAGACCTCGATCTCGGATGCTGAGGTGGAGCATGTCGATCAGGACGGCTTCTTCTGGCATATCAACTACCCGGTGGACGGCGAGGAGGGGCGGTTTGTCGAGATCGCGACGACCCGGCCTGAAACCATGTTCGGGGATACGGCGGTGGCCGTGAACCCGGAGGATGAGAGGTACCGGGACATCATCGGAAAAATGCTGATCCTCCCGGGTACGGACCGGAAGATCCCGGTGATCGCGGATGCGTATGTGGACCCGGAATTCGGGACCGGTTGTGTAAAGATTACGCCTGCCCATGACCCGAATGACTTCGAGGTCGGAAAGCGTCATAACCTCGAGGAGATCGTCGTGATCAATGACGACGCGACGATGAACGAGGGTGCCGGAAAGTATGCGGGAATGGACCGCTACGAATGCCGGAAGGCTCTGGTCGAGGATCTGAAGGCGCAGGGGCTTCTGGTGAAGGTGGTCCCGCATTCGCATAACGTCGGAACCCATGACCGGTGCCATACGGTGGTCGAGCCGATGATCAAGGCCCAGTGGTTTGTGAAGATGGACGAGCTGATCAAGCCGGCGGTCGAGGGCGTAAAGAACGGAGAGGTGAAGCTCCTTCCGAAGCGGATGGAGAAGATCTACTTTAACTGGACCGACAATATCCGTGACTGGTGTATTTCAAGACA
>JAFSXN010000127.1 GCA_017444015.1 Lachnospiraceae bacterium
GCTTTGTACATTGGCGGGAGGCGGAGCGTCCTATCTGCGGGCAGGTGTTTCTAAGATATTTACCAGGGAATACTTTGAGGATAAAAAAAGTATAATCTTATATATAGTTGGCGTTCTTGGCGGACTGCTTCTGTACTGGTTCTTTACCGGCGGCAAGGTTTACGGCTTAATGGCAGGGGTTGCGGGAGCTGTGATCGCACTGAGAAACCTCGGAGGGCTTCGCGGAAGCTTTGTGGTTAAAGACGCCCTTTCAGCGGGTTTCTTTGCAGGTTTTGTGCTTTCGATCCCGGTTGCCTGTGTATTTGCCATCCCAGGAGGCTTTTCCTTCGGACCGGAGAAAATATCTCTCCTGTCCGCCGTGTTTACCGGATTAGGATCTGTTGTGGCCGCTGTTACCGGAGTGATCGGTTCGATTATGTTGTCAGAGGAGAGAAGCGTATGACGATTGAGGAAATGATGGCGCAGTTTTGGCCGGAATGGAGTCTTATCAAACAGCTCGGGAGAGGATCCTATGGCGCCGTCTATGAGGCGGTCCGCACCGACTATACTATGGAGGTCAAAAGTGCGATCAAGGTGATAAATATTCCGGACAATGAGTCTGAGGTGGAGTCTCTTCGGGCGGATGGAATGACCATGGACGATTCCAGATCCTACTTAAGCGGTATCGTTAAGGACTTCATCGGAGAGATTCAGCTGATGGAGACCTTTAAGGGAACGCAGAACATTGTCAGCGTAGAGGATTATCAGGTCGTAGAGCATACGGATAACATCGGGTGGACGATCTTTATCCGGATGGAGCTCCTGACGCCGTTAAACTCTCAGATTGGTGAAGAGAATCTGACGGAGGAGGAGATAATCAAGCTAGGACTGGATATGTGCTCCGCCCTTGAGATCTGCTCGAGAAGGAAGGTGATTCATCGGGATATCAAACCGGAGAATATTTTTGTAAATCCCTTCGGGGACTACAAGCTGGGGGATTTCGGAGTCGCGAGACAGCTTGAAAACGTGACCGGAGCGCTTTCCCAGAAAGGAACCTATAACTACATGGCTCCGGAGATTGACAGGGGGGTACCATATGACTCTACCGTAGATATTTATTCACTGGGATTAGTGCTGTACCGGTTTCTGAATCGGAAAATGCTGCCGTTTTTAACGCAGGAGACGGCATTAAGCCCGAATGCGAGGGTGGAAGCGGTAAGAAGGAGACTTTCCGGAGAGCCGTTACCCCCGCCCTGTGATGCTTCACCGGGTTTAAGTCAGATTGTTTTAAGGGCCTGTGCCTTTGACCCAAAGGCCCGGTTTCAGACTGCAAGGGAGATGAAGCAGGCGCTTATGGCGATTCAGAACGGAACGTATCCGATGGAGCAGGAAGTATCTCCGATAGTCCCGTCTAAGACTCCCGAACCCTCTCTTGACAGTACGGTTTCTGTTCGGCATACACAGTCCCGGGATGAGGGCGCTCCGATATCGTACTCTGCACCGCAATCGGCGGGGGTTATGCAGCAACAGCAGCAATCACAACAACAATCGCAACCGCAGCCGGTAAGTCCGGTACAATCACAGCCGGTCGGTCAGTTCGGTCCGCAGACAGATCCCCAGGCTGTCAGACGTCGTCCTGAACAGAGAGACGCTGCCCAGGAGATCAAGGACAGGCTTGCGAGGCAGGAGGCGGAACGGGCGGCAAGGAACGAAGCACAGAAAAATGTGGATAAAAAGGTCAAAATACCGGCGTTTATTATAGCAATTGCGGTTATTTGGCTCCTTCTGTGTCTGATCGGTATTCTTCCGAGGAATATCATTGTATTTATTATCGGAGGGTTGGCGCTAACAGCAGGGATTGTACTTTCAATTCTTAAGAAAAACAATATTATATGAGATGTTTATAGTACATATTAAGATAGGCTGAGGAGGTAGAAAATGAACAGATTGTCAGGAAGTTTAAGGAAAGCCAAGCTGCGCATCATGAAGGATCTGGAGCTTCGCAAGCTACTTGTTCGATGCGGATGGAATGAAATTGTGCTGGATCTTGACGGAGACGGGTCAGCAGATGTCTGCTTTTCAGATGAGAGAGGCGATGGTGATATTGATACGATAGCTATCGATCTGACGGGAGACGGAGAGTTTAACCTGTATCTGCATGACGCGGACGGTAACGGGATACCGGATACCGTACTGTGGGCAGACGATGGTTCGGAGGAGTTAGAGCTTTTGGCTTTTGGCTCCGGTGTGGAAAGAGAGCTGATAGATATCGGGGCGAGAGTGCGTAATCTCTTACTGGCGGAGGATTTCCTTAACGAAGAATTCAATATGTCTCTGACAGATCTTTCCGGATTTATGAAGGAGCATCTTGCCGAACTCATCGAAGAGGTCAATAAGATGGTGAACGCGGAAGGAATAGATAAGGTGGCCTGTTTCTTAGACAAAGTCGGAACCTATTATCTGGCGACGATGGATGAGGATGGAAAACATCCCAGAGTCCGACCGTTCGGAACCTCTCTTCTGTTTGACGGAAAGCTATATATTCAGACAGGAAAGGTGAAAAATGTTTCGAAACAGCTAGCGGCAAATCCATATATGGAGCTTTGCGCATTCGATAGTGAAAGCGAAAAGTGGCTGCGTATTACCGGAGAGCTGATCAACGACGACACAATCGAGGTAAAACGGGCAATGCTTGAGAAAAATCCTGGTTTAAAGGCAATGTACAGCGCGGAGGATGATAATACACAGGTATTATATTTCAAGGATGCCACAGCAACCTTCTATTCCTTTACGGAGGAGCCGGAGGTAATTCAGTTTTAATCAGGATAGTCGACCTCTGCGGGGATATGCGTAAAGGAGGAATAAGAATTGAGTGATCAGGCGATGGTGGGACTCTTTATGATTTTTTTCGGAGCGATGTTTGTGGTCTTTGCGGGGATTCTCGCAATCGATCCGCCGTTTTTGGAGGTATTGCTCTGGAGATCACATCAACCCCTTGATAAGAAGCATCCGAAACAGCACGCCAGGATCTGGGCAAAGGGAATGCTGATCATTGCGCTGGGTCCTGCTATCGGAGGCGCAGTTATGTACCTGGCAGGATCGAATGGAATAGAACACGGCGGGTTCACAGTTCTCTTTCTGGGATGCATTGCATTTTTCATTTATAAGGGCTGTAAATACATTACGCGGGAGGTTTCGAAGCTTAACGAAAAGGAGGAAGAATGAAGCATAGGAGAATAACAGCGCTGTTTCTGGTGCTTTGCCTTTGTCTGAATCTGACAGCCTGCGGGAAGGATGAGGCGAAGGAGGCAGCGGATAAGGTCAGAGAAACGGTTCAAAAGACAGCGGAGACAGCAAAGGAGACAGCAGAAAGCGCAAAGAATACTGCTGTATCCGTAAAGGATTCGGTGCTTGACTGGTATGCGGGGTTAGATATCGGGAAATTCAAGGAGGGATTCAATTCCTCAGTGACCTTCCTGGGAGATGCGTACCGAATGGTTATGGACGGGGAGGAAATCGAAGAGGTTGCCGAGACGGTGAAGAATCTGAAGGAGACCATGAGCGAGGCTTCCGGAACCGCAAAGGAAATCGGAGAAGCTTTGGGACCTATGGCAAAGAAATGGGCTGGGAGCTTTGATATTTCCGTTTATACCGGACCGCCCTCCCTCAAGGCCCAGGCCGAGGCTAGAGAGATCATCAAGGTCTATAATGAGTATATTTTAAATAGGATGGGATCCGTTTCCTTGAAGGAGTTTCTGGATGAACAGGGAGACAGGCTTGAGACAGAGGCCCTTTACGAAGCCCTGTACAAAGGAAAGACAGACGCTCCCGTGATCGGAGACGGAACGCCCCTTTCCGAGATCATAACGCCCAAGTACGTTTTAAATCAGGCGACAGGCTCCGGTACGGACGGACAGAAGAAGCTGTTAAACGCCGCTCTTTCTATGGGTCCTGATATTTATTCGGTTATAAAGGAAGCGGCGCTACGCTCCGGAATGAACGAGGAGGAGCTCAAGGAAAAGGGAATCGAAGCTGCGATCGCCGAAAGCGACGGCTTTATCGAAGGAGCGGTCAGTCGGATCATCTCCTCGCTCTGTAAGGAGGGAGGGTTTGGAGAAGAGCTTATGGATGCGTCCGCCGCAGTGATCGGAACCCTGACGGTACTTACGATCAAAGGCTCGATCAACGGATATGCGCTGGCAAAGGGAGAGATCACGGCTGAGGATTACGGGAACCTGATGGCGGATGACCTGATGATCTCAATGATGTCCCTGCCGAGTATCCCGCTTCTGCTTGCTATTCTTCCGGCAACCCGGATCGTAATGTTAGCCGGATGTATGGCAGGCGGGATCGCTGCCGGA
>JAFSXN010000128.1 GCA_017444015.1 Lachnospiraceae bacterium
CAATAACGAAATGGCTTGCCGTTTCGTTATTGAGTGCGCCGGATTCGGGCCGCTTTAAGCGGCATATTTCCTTACCGAATCCGTGCGCATCGCTTTATACGGTTAACGAAAATCGGCAACGATTTTCGTTAACCAGTATAATATGCCAAATAGATGAAACAGAAATATATTGCTACAATGAAAAAAGCTCCCGACTCCGGGAGCCCGAGCACTGCATAGCACTGGCGGTTGGCCAATAATCCTCTCGAAAGGAGGTGAGGCAAATGCGTATAACATTACACATTGGTAATTTTACAATCACTGTAATCGTAAAACGTAACAATCGCCACCCGGCCCGGTGACGATTGCTAATCATTAGTATTAACCAAAACGTAACCGGCCAACCGCTAATGCAGTGCTCTTTTAGTAAGAATATTTTACCTGTTATTATTTCCTGTGTCAAGCCTTCCCATCCGATCCGAGAACGTACCTGATCTTATGCGCTACCATATCCTTAACGGCCTGGCGGGCGGGCTTCAGGTACTGACGGGGATCGAAGTGATCCGGATGCTCCGCGAAGTACTTCCGGATATTTCCGGTCATAGCAAGACGGATATCGGAGTCGATATTGATCTTACATACAGCCAGCTTCGCCGCCTGACGCAGCTGCTCCTCGGGGATACCGACCGCATCCGGCATCTTTCCGCCGTAATCGTTGACCATCTTGACAAATTCCTGCGGAACGGAGGAAGAACCGTGGAGAACGATCGGGAAGCCCGGCAGTCTCTTGATACATTCCTCGAGAACGTCGAAGCGAAGCGGGGGCGGAACAAGGATCCCGTCAGCGTTTCTCGTACACTGCTCCGGAGTGAACTTATATGCGCCGTGGGAAGTTCCGATCGCGATCGCCAAAGAGTCGCAGCCCGTTCTGTCTACGAATTCCTCAACCTCTTCCGGACTGGTATAGCTCTCGTGTCCGGCCTCAACAACAACCTCGTCCTCGATACCTGCTAAGGTTCCAAGCTCGGCTTCAACAACTACGTTGTGCTCATGCGCGTACTCAACGACCTTCTTGGTCAGCTCGATATTCTCCTCAAAAGGCTTTGAGGAAGCATCGATCATAACCGAGGTAAAGCCGCCGTCGATACAAGACTTACAAAGCTCAAAGGTATCGCCGTGATCCAGATGCAGAGCGATGGGGATCTCAGGATTCTCCTCGATCGCCGCCTCAACGAGCTTTACGAGATAGGTATGGTTCGCGTAAGCTCTCGCGCCCTTGCTGACCTGAAGGATTACAGGGCTCTTCAGCTCTCCTGCCGCTTCCGTAATACCCTGAACGATCTCCATGTTGTTGACGTTAAAAGCGCCGACAGCATAGCCGCCGTCATAGGCCTTTTTAAACATTTCAGTTGTGGTAACTAATGCCATTCTATATTCCTCCTGTATCATACTATTGTTATCGTAAACGAATTAAAGAAATTCGTTTACGATAATTATTAATGCGCACGATTGCGGTAAGGAAGGCGCTTTCAGCGCTCCGCAATCGGCGCAATAGGAAACGAATAAATTCGTTTCCTATACAAAACAATTTATATGATTATAGCATTCTCAGTCCGTTTTAGCAACAGCAACAAGTTCCCTCATGCTCTGCAAAAGCTCTGTGACATAGCGGATCAGTCTTCCGCCTTCCAGGAGGGTTCCCCTGGGAAAGCTGTAGAGGAAGTAGGGCTTTGCAATGGTCTTTAAGATCAGAAGACCCTTATAGGAGCCGACAAACGGGCCGATTTTTTCAGGTATGTAGGAGGCGTTTTCGTAGATCGACAGCTTGATCGCCCGCTCCTCGCCCTTGATCTCGGTGATAAAGACCTCCTTTGCGAGAAGCCGCATATAAGCGATATCAATCAGATTGATGACAGACGCGGGCAGCGGTCCGAACCGGTCCGTCAGCTCCGCCCGCATTTCCTCCCTTTCCTCGGCGTTGTCAATGGCGGCAATCCGCTTATAGATATCGAGCTTCTGGTACTCGTTCATGATATAAAAATCAGGGATATAGGCATCCGCACTGAGTTCTACGCTCGTATCAAAGCTCTCTGCTACCTCCGCGCCTTTCTTCCTCTGAATCGCCTCATTCAGCATCCGACAGTAGAGATCATAGCCGATGGCCTCCATATGACCGCTCTGCCGCTCCCCGAGGATATTGCCGGCACCCCGGATCTCCAGATCCTGCATCGCGATCTTGTAGCCCGACCCTAACTCCGTAAATTCACGGATCGCCTTCAGCCTCTTTTCCGCGACTTCTCTCAGGATCTTATCCTTCCGATAGAGCATAAAGGCATAGGCGGTACGGTTGCTGCGCCCGACCCTGCCCCGGAGCTGGTAGAGCTGCGAAAGCCCCATATTATCGCTGTCGTGGATGATCATGGTATTGACGTTCGGGATATCCAGCCCTGTTTCCACGATCGTCGTCGAGACCAGAACATCGATCTCTCCGTTGACGAAATCCAGCATGATATTTTCCAGCTGCTGCTCCTTCATCTGGCCGTGGGCAAATTCGATCACCGCGTCCGGCAGTAGCTTCCGAAGCGCCGCCGTCATATCCGCGATGGTATTGACCCGATTGTATACATAGTAGACCTGCCCGCCTCTTGCAAGCTCTCTGCCCACCGCCTCCCGGACCAGCTCCTCGTTGTATTCCATAACAAAGGTCTGTATCGGTACCCTGTCCTGGGGCGCTTCCTCTAAAAGACTCATATCCCGGATCCCGATCAGACTCATATGCAGGGTCCTTGGGATCGGCGTAGCCGTAAGGGTCAGGACATCCACGGATTCCCGGAGCTTTTTGATCGTCTCCTTATGCCTTACGCCGAAGCGCTGTTCCTCGTCGATGATCAGAAGACCGAGGTCCTTAAAGCCGACATCCTTTGAAAGTACCCGGTGCGTCCCGATCACGATATCCACGGCGCCCTTTTTCAGATCCTCCACGGTCTTTCTGATCTCTGCCGGAGTACAGAAACGGGACAGCATATCGATCCGGATCGGATAATCTTTCATCCTCTGGACAAAGGTGTTGTAATGCTGCTGCGCCAAAATCGTCGTCGGAACCAGATAGACGACCTGCTTGCTGTCCTGAACGGCCTTAAACGCAGCCCGGATCGCAATCTCCGTCTTCCCGTAGCCTACATCTCCGCAGATCAGCCGATCCATGATCTTCGTGCTTTCCATATCCCGCTTGGTGTCCTCTATGGCCAGCAGCTGATCCTCCGTTTCCTCATACTCGAATTTTTCCTCAAACTCCGTCTGCCAGACGGTATCCGGATGAAAGACATAGCCGCTCTGTTCCCGCCGCTTCGCATATAGCTCCACCAGATCCGACGCGATGACATCAATCTCCTCCCGAACCTTTTGCTTGGTCTTGTTCCACTCGCTGCTCCCCAGCTTATTGAGCTTTACGACCTGTGCCTTCTTACCGGCGTATTTCTGTACGGAATCCAGCGCCGTTGCGGGAATGAAGAGCCGTCCGTCGTCCCGGTAGCGGAGCTTCATATAATCCTTAGTGATATTGTCGATCGTGACCTTTTCGATCCCTTCATAAACGCCGAGGCCGTGACTTTCGTGGATCACATAATCGCCGACGGTAAGCTCCGCAAAGCTCCGGATGCTCTGTCCGTCCTTGCTCTTCCTGCGCCGTTTCTTTTTCTGAGCGGTAAAGATATCATTTTCCGAGATGACGATAAATTTAATCAGCGGGTACTCAAAGCCCTGCCGCAGACTCCCCGGAGTGATCATCACCTCGCTCTTTTGAATCACGTGATCCGTATTTTCGCTGTAGAAAGCGTTGATCCCGTTTTCCAGAAGGTCCTCCGCAAGCCGCTTTCCCTTTGTCCTTCCCTGAGAGATCAAAAGCACCCGGTATCCGTTTTTCTTCAGTCTCGTAAGGTCAGAAAGCAGTGCTTCAAAGCTGTTGTTATAGGAATTGACCGATTTTGTGATCAGGGAATAATGGGAGCTTATCCTGTTTTTCAGAACGCCTCCGGGGAGCGGCAGGATATTAAGGGAGGCCGTCGCAAAGCCGTCAAGCCTTGACAGCACCTCAGAGCTTGTGATCAGAAGCTCCGCCTGTTTCGGCAGGATCAGGCCCTTTTCCAGACGGTTTTTCATACTGTCGGAAAACTCGTCCTCAATCAGCTGTCCCAGCTCCAGAAGCCTTGCGGGTTCATCCAGAAGGATCAGGGTTTCTTCCTTATTAAAATAGGAGAGCAGGCTTTCCGTATCGTCATAGAAATAATTCAGGTAGCTCTCAATATTACAGCCCTCGATCCCGATGTTTCGGATATGCTCTGTAATCTCAGTCACAGCGCTCTTGACGGCGAAGGCCTCCTTCGTCAGAAATTCCTTCCTGAGCTTTTCCTCAAACACTTCGCCCTCTGTCCGGATCTTATAGAGCCCCTCCTCGATCTCATCCTCATTAAGAATGATCTCCGAGGCCGGATATACCTGAAACGACTCCAGCTTTTCCAAAGACCTCTGGGTCAGAACGTCAAAGCTGCGGATCGAGTCGATCTCATCCCCCCAAAGCTCGATCCGGACAGGATTTACCTCTGTCAGAGGAAAGATATCGACGATCCCGCCGTGGATCGAAAACTGTCCCTTGTCCTCTACCTGATAATTCCTGCCATAGCCAAGGGTGGTCAGCTCCCTTTCCAGGTCGGAGAGGTTCACGCTGTCCCCCGTGGACAGGCTCAGGATATGGGACAGCAGGGCTTCAAAGGGCGCCAGTTCCTCCATCAGAGCATCAAAGGTCGTTACGATCGCGGCTCCCTTTGCATCTGCCCGGTTACGCCCGTTTTTCTCAAAGAGCGGTGACAGGGCCTCTAAACGTTTCGCGGGGAGGAGGTTTCCGTGGATATCCGCCTGGTAAAAGATCAGGTCCCTGGCGGGATAGAATTTCACTTCCTTATTGTAATAGGAGTAATCCGACAGGATATCGTTAGCCCGCTGCTCGCTGTAGGTCACGATCACCGTATTCCGGTACTTTTCCGACAGTCCGTATGCCAGATGCTGCTTCTGGGAGTCGGAACAGCCGTTGATCTCTACGATGCCGGCTCTTTTTTCAATGTCCTTCGTTATTTCGTTGTATTCCGAGATCTCGGAAAGCGGGAGTGTGATCGCGCTCAAGTAGTCTCGCTCCTGTTCTGTTTTGTCACATTATATCGGTTCATCGCGTTGTCGATCCCGTCCGTAAGGATCGCGCCGACCGCGGAGGCTGCCTCAATCAGAGCCGTATCCATAAGCTCCCGCTCCTCACCCGTAAAATGCCCCAGGACATAATCCTTGAGATCGTAGCCCTTAGGCTTTTCTCCGACACCGATCCGGATCCGGTAGAATTCCTCTGTACCGAGTTTTTTTACGATATCCTTCATCCCGTTATGCCCGCCGGCGCTGCCCTGCTTACGCAGCCTCAACCTTCCGACATCCAGATCGATATCGTCATAGATCACGATCAGACCTTCTTTTGGGTCAACCTTATAGTAGTTGACGATCTGCGCGATAGAATCCCCGCTTAAGTTCATATAGGTCCGGGGTTTTACAAGGATCACCTTTTTTCCTTCGATGGTTCCTTTTCCGATATGGGCGTTAAATTTCCCGGTATCCACCGGGATATCGTATCGATCCGCCAGGATATCGATGGTATCAAAGCCGACATTATGTCTGGTATGTGCATACTCCCGCCCGGGGTTCCCGAGACCTGCGATGATCATATATTTTGCGGGGGTTCTTTTAAAGATTTTTCCGAACATGCTGTTTCCTGTCAATATTTCATCCAATACATTTCATATATACTCAATAACGAAAAGGCTTGCCGTTTCGTTATTGAGTGCGCCGGATTCGGGCCGCTTTAAGCGGCATATTTCCTTACCGAATCCGTGCGCATCACTTTATACGGTTAACGAAAATCGGCAACGATTTTCGTTAA
>JAFSXN010000129.1 GCA_017444015.1 Lachnospiraceae bacterium
TAAAAAGTATAGGTGAATATGCATTTTGCGATTGTGGCTTACCGACGATTTCGATCCCTGCCAGTGTCACAAGCATAGGGCAGTATGCATTTGCGGGCTGTAACAAGGCAGAGACCCTGACATTTGAGAAGGAAAGCCCCCTGGAACTGACGATAGGAATCTACGCATTTAGGAATTGTACGCTACTGAACAATGTAGAAATACCGGCAAGAATAGCAGTCAGTGTAGGTTCAAGCTCATATCCGATTTTTGAGGGATGCAGGAACCTAAAAACAGCATCCTTCGAAAGTGGGATCATTATTATTCCCGCATATTTATTTAAAGGAGTAAGTGCGTTAGAGACAGTAATTATACCTAAAAGTGTAAATACTGTAAAAACATATGCCTTTAATGGCTGTTCAAATTTGGCTACCGTATACTATGATGGTTCAGAAGAAGATTGGAATAAGATTACTATCGAGCAATACAATGATCCGCTGATCAGTGCGACAAGGGTGGCTTACATCCCTGTGACAAGTGTTTCGCTTGATCAATCAGCTGTTTCTTATGCGATCGAAGAAGGAAACTTTCCGGAGCTGGTAAGTCTGCAAGCTACCGTATTGCCGGAGAATGCAACTTTTAAAAATATACTGTTTTCTAGCGATAATTCTTCTGTGGCTTCGATTGGAACAAAGACTACCGAAGGAAACAGATCTACGGTACAGATTACGGTTAATGGGATAGCCGGGATTGCACATGTTAGGGCGCTTACAGTTGTTGGCGGCTATAGTGATACCTGTGAGGTTATTGTTGAGCCTTCAGATTCTGAATTTGTCGTCTCCTTTGATTCAAACGGAGGAAGTACAGTAGAAAGCCAGATGATCAAATGGGGCGAGAAGGTGGTAAAGCCGTTAGACCCCACAAAGGCAGGTGCTACTTTTGCTGGATGGTATATAAATGAAGCACTTACGGAAGAATACAATTTTGACAATACGGTAACCAAAACAATAACTCTGTATGCAAAATGGATAGAAGAAAGCGGTTTGGTTACAGTCACTTTTAATACAACAGGTGGTAGTGCGATTCCTGAACAGACGGTAGAAAAAGGGAAAACGATTGAAAAACCATCCGATCCTGTTAGGGCAGGATATACCTTTGATGGGTGGTATACAGACAGTATCTATACGCATCTGTTCAGTTTTAGGACTGAAATTACCGATAATCTGACATTATTTGCGAAATGGATCAAATCACAATCTGGTAATTCGTTCATACTGCAACATGATAATAACCATTTTGCCAATAGTAGCAGCAACTTCTTTAACGCCGGTGATTTTAGGAATTATCAATTTAAAAATAAAATGGTATATGATAAGTTACTTGGCCTTTCTAAAGACGGGAACGTTGACTATACTCCAACGGTTCAAGGGCTTATTGCAGCTAACTGGGGCGGAAGCTGTTACGGGATCGCCAGCACGATGGCGTTAGTAAAAGCTGGAAAGCTTTCAATAGGCGATCTTACAAAGACGAATGTGGCAAATTATCACGCGCTTTCAGCACCACGGACTGATAAAGAACTCTTTGACGTTATCAACTTTTATCAGGTAGGACAGGTTGTTCCGGCTTTGAATCGTGAGACAAAAATAGCAGAGGTTCAAACAAGAGATGATGCAAATGCGCTGAAGACATTTTTACAGCAACTTGTTAAAAGTACCGAAGGAGGAAACTCGATTGTTTTCTGCTATTATTATAATGGATTGGGCCATGCCATCCTGGCGTTAGATAGTCGATGGGACGAAGAAAATAGGCAATATATTGTAACGATGTATGATGAAAATACCGCAAACGGGATTGATAATAGAGAATCTGAATACCTGTCTGAAATGATCGTAGCTGAAGATTACTCAACGTTTAGTTATGTACCGGTTAATGGGTCATTTGATCTTAGGAACGTTTATTCTGGATTAAGAATAAACGACCCGAAGAAGTATCCTGTTTTTTCTGAAATAGGTTCAGAGGCTATGAACGACTTGCTGAAGCAGGAAGCAGGGGAAGGATATGTATTTGTAAGTCTTCCGGGAGATTCTGAAAGTGAGATAAGAAATTATGAAGGAAAAAGTTTGATATTAAAGGATGGTGAAGTCAGTGGGGATATGTCCGTTTATGATGAAGACTATATATTTGCCGATGAAGCCAGCCGAATCCTGCTAAAAGTTGCTGAAAGTGATAGTTACAGCGTTGTTTCAAATGATGTTAATATCGTACTTACCAATTCAGAAAAATGTATGGGATTAAGTGGTGAGTCTATTGACGGCGCAGATATTTCATTTAAAGATAACACTATCAATGCAAAGGGAAATAACTTCGGTTTCGATGCTTGGATTCTTTTGGAGGATTCACAGTCAATGCTTTCACTTTCCGGCAATGCAGAAAAAGACACCGAGATCACGGCGGAACGGAACACAATAAGAGCAGTTTCAGCTGGAAATCTCAGTGATATAGCTTCAGTGACATACACCGGGAATGAATCTATAAATGAGAAAGTCGAGACAAAGGGAAATGGGGAGGTTGAAGCCACTCATATAGATATTTCTGATTCAGGGATGAACCCAATTCCCAAGGTTTTAGATAATAGCATTGGTTTAGTAAAAAATCAGATTTTTGAGCTTGGAACCGGTAACTGGAGCATTAGCGGCAACAATGGCGCGATTGCCTTATCTAAAAAGAAAGGCATTTCGATTATTACAGCGAAGAAAGCCAGTATAACTCCAGCTACCGTAATAAATGGAGATATAAAATATAATGTATATGTAATTGATCCCAAAGTAGTATTTTCGAACGGTCTAGCGAGTATAAAAGCATTGGTTGGAGATACTGTTGAAGTGCGTGTGTCTGGTATTCCGGATAGTTTGAAAGAATTATACTCCATTTCCTGGAGCACTTCCAAGCCAGAGGTTGCTTCTCCGGATATATTATCTGGGTCACCAATCTTTATTAATGCTAATGGTAAAGGAAGTGCCAATATCATATCGTATATTTGCGGGAGAACATACAAAGCAAGCATTAATGTGAATGATGATGTTAAATCAGTGCCTAAAACTATAGGTTCTTCGGCAGAAATGATTAAATCCGGCACAGAGTGTTATTCCAAAATATAACAACTTCAAAGTGAAAAATGCGGTATGGGAAAGCTTGGATAGTAATAAAATGGAGGAAACTGATCTGGATAAAAAAGGCGCTTATACTGCTTTCTGCAATAGCATTGTTAAGATATATAAGATAAACGGAAAGATAAACGCCGTTGGGGAAGGATCAACTACTATAAAAGGGACAGATAGCAATGGCAATTCTGTTACACTTACAATCACTGTCAAGCCTGTAGCAACTAATCCATTGGTTTATCTGCGTAGCGGGAAGAGCGCTGTATTGAAGGCGAAAAATCTAAATAACAAATATGCAACGTGGAGAATCCTCAGTGGAGAAAACTATATAAAGGGATCTGTAATAAACGGAAAGATTACAGCTGCTTCGCTCCAAAATAATCAGGAGGCAGGACATTCCGTGATTTCATGTGAATTTAAGCCGGATAAAGATGGTAAAGGATTTGCATATAAATATAATGTATATATTGAAAATCCATCATTAAAGGCAGACGCATATTTAAAGGATGCAGGAAAGGGTAAAGGATACATTTTAGAAGTTAAGGGCAATGATTCTTTTTCGCTAAAAGAAAGATACTCAGGTATTGCGGAAGACATTGTCTGGAAGAGTTCCAAGCCTGAACTCGCCTATATTGATGAGGAAGGTGTGATCCATACGAATGATAGAAATAAGATTGGAACGACCGTACTGTCTGCTAAAGTAAATGGCGTTAACCTAAAAGTAACATTGAAGGTGTTGGCAACCGAGTAAAAATAATCATTTACATACGTTGAAATACCAGAGACTCCTCTGATTTCGGTCAGAGGAGTTTTCCGGCTATTATAGTATCTTCTCTGGATTCTGTACAAAGGGTATTCCGAAAAAGCCTGAATAGAAGATGTTTTTCGTTGTGAGTACCTATGGTTTGTGGTATTATAGTGTCATCGAAGATTAAGATCATAATATCAACTGAATGTGATCGTATATTTCATACTCAGAACAGATTTATTGACGTATAATTATCTATAGTTCCACAAGTTTTTTTGACTTACGACATAAATGCTGCAAATATGCGGCTTGCGACAATTACGATGTAAGTCTAATTATTTCTACTTACATTATAGATTTAGACCTACTGAAATATCGGTTATGTCGTATTTATGTGGGTTTGTGAAAATGTAAGTCTAATTCGTGTGCGGAACTATAGATTATAATACGGAAGGCCGATTGAGATTTCCTAAAACAACGATCAAGGCGCAAATTTCGGAAGAATTCTCCCTGGCTATATAGAGTAATAGATACGGGAGGGACGATCAATTTGAAAGTCGAAACTGGCTTAAGCTTTACAAAAATGCAGGATCAGGCACAATACGATGCCGCAGTTAAAACATTTTTCAAGCATAAAGAGGCTGTAGCACCGATTCTCGCAAGAGTTGTTCGGGAATATGCCGGGTATACGAATAAAGAGATTGTAAGCTTTATAGATGCAGATATCCGAGCCGAAGAAGACCCAGTCGATGGAGGCTTAAAAGATATCGTCAATCGCAATACCGAGATGAAATCGCTATACGAAAAGGTGGTATATTATGATCTAAAATTCGAAGCAAAGAACCCAAAGCTTTCGAATGATAAAATTCTGGTAATGCTTCATATCGATCTGGAGTTTCAAAATCAGAATTATCCATCTGGCTTGGGTTACCCTCTTGAAATGCGTGCGATGTATTATGCGGCCAGAGAATTGAGCTCGCAGCTATCAGACATCAACAGAGAATCAAGGTATGATAAGCTTGAAAAAGTGTATTCTATATGGGTATGCAGTGACAATATCCCTGTGGGATCAAGAGATACCATCACACGGTATTATATCCAGAAAGAAGATTTACTTGGAACGACAAAATATGACCCCAGATTCGATCTTATGGAAGTTGCGCTAATACGGCGTGGAGGAGATAATGCTAATGGAGATGTTGTATTAGATTATCTCAAAGGTGTCTTTGAGCACGACATTTCTAAGGTGGAAGAGTACCTTGGGCCGGTAGATACAACGGTTAAGGAGGACTTTAGTATGATGACTGGATTTGCACAAGCTTTGGAGGCTGAAGCTGAAGCTCGAGGTGAAGCGCGAGGTGAGGAACGAGGCAGAATCGAAGGTGGAAATCATATGCTTTATAAACTCGTACAGGACGGAGAACTTTCGATCGAAACGGCAGCCAGGAATGGCGGTGTTTCAGTTGAAGAGTTTAAAAAGAATATGTCCTTGTGCGGCTATAAACTGCCATAAAATATCGGACAAATGCCGGCACAGCGAGGCTTAGACCTTTATTGAATCGGAAACAGTAACCGGAAAGATCGGGGGCTGTTTCCGATTTTTGTTCGTGTGTGAGCCTTGAGAAAATCGTATTCAGCTCGTTTCGGAGTTTCTGTTTTGAATTCGTTTAAGATAGTCGGAAAAACCGGGCACAGTAAAGCTCAGGCCTTTATCATTAGCAATGATTCCCTTTGATTTCAGCTTGGCAAGGGTCGGGGCGATCTGCTTTGGCGTTTTGTTCAGGAGACGCGCCACTTCGCTTGTCTGGCAGGGGAGCGAAAGAGAAGCCATGGCAAAAAGAAATTCCTGCTCCAATAGGCTTCGGTTGTTGAGCCGTATCTTATAAAAATTATTATCAAGCTGCTTCAGGTAGGTATCATAATGCTTTTCGGCGATTGGCCCTGTGATCGTAAGGGGCATATCCTCCTCCCCGAGAGAGGAACACAGGATCTGGCCATAGACCTGCACAAAGTAGGGATACCCTCCCGTAACATCATATATGGCTTTGACGGCATCCTTATCATAGGATAGCCCTGCTTTTTCTCCGGGAATATTCAGAGCATCGCTCACGTCGGATAAAGTAAGCAGCATCAGATCCGGAAAAACAAAGAGACGTTCCACATAGGTCTTTTTGTCATACATTTTTGAGATCATTTCAGGAGTTCCAGCAAGTATCGCTATAACAGGGTAGGATAGTTGTGAGAGTCTGTGCAGTGCGCCGAGGAAAGCATCCATTTCGTTCGGATCGGCATATTGAAATTCGTCGATGAAAAAACAGAGAGGCTGCTTTTTCGCCTTGGCGATAGGGCCGATCGCTTCAAAAAGGTTCTCGAGGCTCTGCGAAAAATCCACCATACGGGCAGCTTTGCCGTTTCCTGCGGAAAGTGAGAATTCCCCCTTTTTCGGAGAAAAACCGATTTCCAGAGATTTCAGGGCACCAGCCCCCTTTTGAAAAAGATTTCTGAGCTTTTCCATACCACTGTTATTATTTAAAAAGTCGCGGCAATGGCTCAATAAGCGGGGGATCAAAGAACCATCTTCCCGAACCTCAATATGGTAACAGGTAATACCTTTTTCCTCAGCGGTTTCCTGTAATCGATTCAATAGTACTGTTTTCCCTACCCCTCGATATCCGCTATAGGCAATGCAAGTCGGTACTTCACCGGCCAACAGCGCTTCAAAGGCTGACAGCGCAATCTCGATCTGGTCCTTTCTTCCTGCCAGATACTTGGGCATTTTTCCGGCCCCGGGTGTGTAGATATATTTCAGATTCATATCAAGTCTCCTTATAGTCTTAAATATACAAGATGATTGACATTTAGTCAATTAGATCCGGATGAGAAACTGATTAGTCAGTTAATATTAGATTGATAATAGGTTAGTCGGTTTATCTGAGATTAAAATGGAATTAGTCAGTTGTTTATAGATCATAATTATGTTAGCCAATTATTTTAGATTAAAATGACGTTAGCCAGCTAAGCAGATAGCAGGAGACAATAGAAGAAACAAGTCAGTATTAATCATAACAGCAAATAAACAGTAAACGACAGTAAAAAAATGAAAAAAAGAGTAAACAACAGTAAAAAATTATAAAAGCGTAAGCGTTTATAAACAAAAAGGATCGGCCGGTCTGTATAGTCCGGTCTGCATAGATCATTAAAAATTATTGAAAACAGGTCCTCAGTTCCTTTATAATAGTAAAGGTGTTTTGCCAAAAAGACCGGGCAGAAACGCACAAACTCAGAGGAGGAGAGGTCACGGGATGCCCCGCCGTTCATATTTATCGTACAGAAATATTCGTGGAAAGCTCAAGGAATCCCTGCTTTCCGTTCTGCCGATTATGGGGATCGTTCTGGCCCTCTGTCTGGCTGTTGTTCCGCTATCCTCCGGGATCCTTCTGACGTTTCTTTGCGGCGGAGCGCTGCTGATCCTTGGAATGATGTTCTTTACCATCGGCTCGGAAATGTCAGTTTCCCCGATGGGAGGTTATGTCGGAAGCTATATGACCAGATCGAAAAAGCTCTCGATCATTATCTTTCTATCGTTTCTCCTGGGTTTTATCGTTACCGTCGCGGAACCGGATCTGCAGGTTTTAGCAGGACTCGTTCAGACGGTTCCGAATCTGACCCTGGTGCTTTCGGTTGCGGCAGGGGTCGGCGCGTTTCTTGTTATCGCTCTCTTGCGAATGCTTTTTCGCGTTCCGCTGACTGAGCTTCTGATCGGGCTCTATCTGATCATTTTTATCCTGTCCTGCTTCGTGCCAAAATCCTTTCAGGCGGTAGCCTTTGATTCCGGGGGCGTTACGACGGGTCCCATGACGGTTCCGTTTATTATGGCGTTAGGTGTCGGTGTTTCCACGATCAGAAGCGATGCGAGGGCGGCGGACGATTCCTTCGGACTCGTTGCGCTTTGCTCCGTCGGGCCGGTTCTTGCCGTACTGATCCTTGGCCTGATCTTTCATCCGCAGGACACCGCCTATGAGACGACTCAGATCACGGATGTGATGAATACGATCGAGCTAAGACGGCTCTTTTTCAGTGGGATCCCGACCTATTTAAAGGAGATGGCGCTGTCGATGCTTCCGGTGCTGTTGTTTTCTCTGGTCTTTCAGGTGACCGTTCTGCATTTGCAGATGCATCAGGTAGAAAAGATCCTGATCGGTCTGATTTATACATACGTGGGTCTAGTCTTTTTCCTGACCGGGGCCAATGTCGGTTTTATGCCCGCAGGTCGATATCTCGGAACGGTCCTTGCGGAAAAGGAGCTGCGATTTTTAACGATCCCCGTGAGTATGCTGATGGGCTATTTCATTGTCCGAGCCGAGCCCGCTGTCTATGTCCTGAACAAACAGGTCGAGGAGATGACAAGCGGCGGGATTTCCGAAAAGGCCATGGGACGGGCGCTTTCCATCGGTGTCGCCCTGTCTCTGGGACTTGCGATGCTTCGGGTCTTTACGGGGATCCCGATTTTGTATTTCATTATCCCTGGCTATCTGATCGCTCTTGTAACCTCCTTCTTTGTTCCCCATATGTATACCGCGATCGCCTTTGACTCAGGCGGGGTGGCCTCCGGCCCTATGACAGCGGCCTTTCTTGTTCCCTTTGCGCAGGGCGCCTGTCTTGCTGTCGGCGGGAATATCGTTACGGACGCTTTCGGGATCGTTGCCATGGTAGCAATGACACCTCTGATTACGATCCAGCTGATGGGGCTGTTTTCGGAACGAAAGAAACATCGCGAGGCGTTAAAGCTTGCTTCGCTCTACCATGCGTATGAGCAGCTTGGCGAGGACGCGATCATTGAACTGTAGTTTTTATAAGGAAATTCTTTTATGAGTGAATTATATGTGATGGTTACGGTCACAGACAGAAATCGTAGTATTCTGTTTCGGAAGCTGTATGAGGAAAAGGGCGCTACCGTCAGCTTTACGACCTTCGGCCGGGGGACCGCTACCTCGGAGATCCTGGATGCCTTTGGATTGGAAGCCTGGGAGAAGGCCGTGATCCATACGCTTGTTACATACGACACCTTTCAGGTGATCAAAAAAGACTTGGAAAGGCACTATATGATCGATGTCCCGGGGACGGGGATCGTATTTATCATTCCCGTAAGCTCGATCGGCGGGAAGGGTCAGCTGTCGTTTTTGCTGGGAGATCAGGAATTTGTCAAGGGAGAGGAAAGTACGTTGAAGGATACCGAATATGAATTGATCGTTGTCATCACCAATCAGGGCTTTACGGAGTCGATCCTTACGGCTGCCCGGTTTGCCAACGCCGGCGGCGGGACCGTGATCCACGCCAAGGGCTCCGGCATGCAGGGCGCGGAGAAATTCTTCGGCTTTGAGATTGCGGAGGAAAAGGAGATGATCTATATCGTGACCCATAAATATAATAAAAACAAGATCATGCGGGCGGTCATGGACTATGCCGGGCTTCAGACCAGCGCGCAGGCGGTCTGCTTTTCGCTTCCGGTCACGTCGACAGCCGGTATGCGCCTGATCGATCAGGAAGAGGAATAAAAAATATAAAGGTTTCAATAAACTGAAAGGAGAATCACAATGTTGCGAAGAATTGGCTTGAAAACAGACTCAGAAAGGACCCGTAAGCGCAGAAAACTGGTGACTCTGCTGCTTGGCGTGGTCATCGGGATCGCTACGATTTCGCCGGTTGATATTTATGCGGCAGAGGAGGAGCTGTCTCAGTCTGAGTATTCAGTGGACGAGGAGTTTGCTGCTATGGAGTCGGGAGCTTTGGATGAGGGGGCTGCAGCACCACTGAAAGAAGCTGAGGCCTCAGACTATAGGCTTATGCTTCTGAGTCAGAAACAGATTGAGACCAGCCATTGGTATTATCATTCTGTGAAGGATGGCGGAAATCTCTCAGGGGAAACAGATGAGGAATGGGCATCCTATGGCGTGACAGAAGAAAAGGGTATAGGCGGAAATAGACAATTCCTTTCAGCTGTCTGCGGCTCTGACGCCGGCGGACGCTACGATTCGTGTGGGGGATGAGATCAGGCCGGTCTCTGAGCAGATTGTTTATGAAGTAATAGCAGGGGATAAATGGCTGAGCGTTGATAAAACAACAGGAGTTATCGAAGCAGTGGCTGTCGATCCGGGAAAGGCCAAAACGACTGCCAAAGTACAGGTGAAGGCAGTCAGCGACGGAGATGTAACAAAGACGGCAGTCTGCGAGGTGACGATCGTAGATAAAGCAGTACCGGTTGCTTCCGTTAAAATAAGCCCGAACAAGCTATTCATGGGGAGCGGAACTCAGGCATCGGTGGCTGCGGTGATCTCTCCCGTGACAGCAGATAACCAGAGCCTTTCCTGGACGAGCAGTGCTCCGGCCATAGCGGAAGTGGAAAATGGCCTGATAAAAGCATTAAGTGCAGGAAAAGCAACGATCACGGCAGAGACACAGGATGGCAGCAGGAAAAAAGCTACGGTTGCGGTTACAGTCGGCAATCCGGTAGACAGCGTAACGATCGATGCCAAAGCGCCGGCCAGGCTGGTCGTAAGTAAGAGCTCGGTATTAAAGGCAGTTGTTAAGGGTGCCAATGGTCAGAAAGCAGCAAACAGTGCTGTGACGTGGGCGATCGTTTCCGCACAGGATACAGCTGGCGAGGAAGCCGTTCCGGAGAGGATCGCGACGATCAATGAAAAGACCGGAAAGGTAACCGCAAAGGGCGCAGGGACCGTAGTAATCAGAGCAACCGCGGAGACTCCGATCGAGGGCGAGGCGAAAACCGCTGAACATACCTTAACTACATATATCCCTGTCAGCAAGCTGACAGCAGACAAGAAAAAGGAAACTGTCAGTGAAAATGCAGAGGGGTGGATAAGGATCACGACGCTGCTGCCGCAGGAGGCGACCGATAAGACGATCCTCTGGGAGAGCAGCAATGACAATATTGTAAAGCTTATTACGGATGATGCGGCCTATGAGGAAGCGGGAGATGATACGAAAGGAAATTACCTGGGCAGAACGGTAACCAGGGCCTCTTCCGAAGGGCTGCGTTATAAAGCGGTCGGTGCCGGAACAGTAAAGATCACGGGAACGACAAATGACGGCGGTAAAAAGAAGATTACAGTGACGATCACAGTAAAGAAAGGTACAGTCCAGCGCTGATCAGGCGCTGGATCCCGGCGTCTGCCGCCCAAAGCCGGTGAGAGCTCGAAACAGAAACGAAAAACGGAAACGAAAACGATTGATACGGCTTGCATTTTATTCGAGATATAGTAAAATAGATATGGATGTGGGGAAAGGGGTTAATTTGCGTCAGGAGTAGGATTAGTCCCTGTATTTTGCATGCAGGGACTTAATTTTTATAATTTATTTTCCGATATAATTCTAAAGTATACATAAGGCTCGGTCATTTGGGGGGCTAATGAAACGGCAGCGAAAGGTTATGACGGTCGATGATGGCGGAAAGGTTTGATTTTAACAGATATGGAGAACGGCTTTCCGATGCTGCTCTGAAAGTACCTTTGAACGAGATGTTTTTAGATTCGTTGGGTATGCCCCGATGGAATACTTTTACTGAAAATGCCGATACTTCAGGGTTTGATATAAATAACGTTGAATCGAATGGAGACTATATCCAGAAAATTGTATTACCAATCGGCAAAAGAATAATACGGTTTGGTCTTCCTAACGGAGCATTTACCACTGATGAAGGGACAGATTATAGCTTGCTTGCCTTACCGTATACAGAAAAGAGTATGCCATATCATGAATACATAGTTGAAGGGAAATGCGAAGTCGAATGTGTTGTTGACAAAGGACGTGTTGCACCGGGATTTGGAAGCAGAGGCGGGGCAATCCGGTATCGACATTATCACACAATGAAAGAATCGATTACGCTTGGGATATTGAAGGAGGATATGGAATGGCTGAGAAGAATCAAGGAGATAGTCTCATAAAAGATCAAGGAGAAGAATCCGAGCAGCTCAAGATTAATATTATGGCGCAAGATGTGGCAGTATTGGTATATAAGAATCAGTTAACGTCTCTGCAAGATACTTTGGAAAGATTTCATATTCCGAAGTATTACTATTCTGTTCTATCTGAAAAAGATGAAGCCTCTTGCATGACTTACGCGGATGGCGAATGGTCTGTATATTATTCAGAGAGAGGTCAGAAGACTAACCTCCGAAAAGCGGGGGACATAACAGATGCATGCTATATTCTTCTAAAGGATATGGCGGAAGATACGAATGAATACCATCAGATGCTTGATTTTTTTCGTCACCAGATGGATGATCGGGCTTCTATCCATCCTACATCTGCTGAATTACAAAAAGCAATACAAACCGGCTTTGCAAAGATTGCCGGGATAGTCGCCTTATGAGGATCCTTTAAGAGTATTTCTGAAATTATGGAATATTCAGTAATATGTGTGAAAGATCTAAAGAGTTATACTCGCGAACGCAATTAATTGCCGTTCCAAAACAGTTCAGTTAAAGGGGAAAGAAAAGCATGGCAAAGAAGATATGGAAGGAAGGGGCGGAGCCTGGGGTGAGGAAGAGCCCGGGACGCGCGATGAAGGCAAGACTAAGGCAGATCCTGCTTTTGATCATTGCGCTTTCTTTTACAGGTCTCGCTCTCCCCTCTGTCGTATCCGCCAGGGAAAGCTATCCCGACGATTCCTCGGATTATTCTGAGAACGATCTTCTCCTTTCGCAATATATCGAGCATATGACAGAGGAAATGCAAGCCTCACAAGCGGCAGAGGCTTCGGACACTCTCGATGCCCTCGGTGCTTCCACGGAGCGGCGGGCAGATCTGTCGAAGCTGAACCAGGCTCTTTACGACGGGATACGAATTTTTGCGGAGAAAGTGGCAAAGGGAGGTACCGACATTGGTGACGATACCCACCAGATCACTACTGAAAATATTGATGTTTCCATCGATGATATCGCCGAGATCGAAGGAAGCACGATAGAGTATTCCGCCTATGATCTTCAGCTGGAGAGGATCGTTGAGGAACAGGAAGGGGAGAAGTTTGAGCTTACTGAGACAGCGGTAAGGGCTGCTGTAAAAAAATACTTAAACGACTCGGGCTTCAGTACCAACGGAAAAAAAGTCCTGGACGCGCTCTATATGGATGTTCCGTATTATTTGTACTGGCAGGACAGAAATACGGCTTCTGTATTGCTCTGCGATACCGAGGAAGTGGTATCCGAGCTGAAGCTTGAGGAGTCCGATTACTTTACGCTTATATGGATTAATAATGTATATAAGATCCGGCTCAACAAGCTTCCGATCTATGCAAGTCTCCCGGTGGCAGGACAGTACCAGTACCGGCTGAGTCCTGAATCCACGGATGAGTCCAATCGGTATATTGTCGATACGGACCTGACGCAGAAAGCGAACAAAGCGCTTTCTAAAGCTGTGTCGATCAAGTCAGCCGCGGATAAGATCAACAATAATTTTGAGAAACTCGCCTACTATCGGTCGCAGATCTGCGCGCTTGCGGAATATGACTCTTCTATGGAGAGAAGAGATGGCTACAGCTATGCGGATCCCTGGCAGGTGATCAATGTTTTTGATGATGATCCAGATACGAAAACCGGAAGCGAGGGCTATGCCAGAGCCTTTAAGCTGCTCTGTGATCTGACCCCGATCGACTGCCATACGGTCTACGGCGTGAAGAGCGGAGGGGGTACGACCGGAAGCTATTATATGTGGAACCTGGTAGACGTGGATGACAGCGGAACCTGGTATCACGTCGACGTAACGGATTGTGACGCGGGTAAGATAGGCGCTGATGACCGACTCTTTTTACGGGGTGCCTCCGCTTTAACGAAAAATTCTTCTTACCGGACAAAGGATTATACTATAAGGATTCTGGCCCATACCAGTGGATCCGACTCCTTCGCCGCTTCAAATATCAAGTACTCTTACGCTTCGGATATCCTTTCCCTGTACAGTGACAAGGAGCTGACGATCTCCGAAACGGATTATGATAATCCTGATGTAAAGACGATTACGATCGAGTTCGACCTCATATCCTATGAGGCAAACGTCAGCTCCGCGGCAGCGTCCGTAGAGCCGTCTGCCCTTTCCCTGAATGTCAGGGAAGGCGATATGTACGGCAATGTCCTTCCGACACCGACTGCCAACGGCTATGTGTTTACCGGATGGCACGTCGGGACCAGGACCGAAAGCCCGGCTTCCGAAAAGATCGAGCAGAATACCGCAATCCCCAGGGATCAGGCATCCATTACGCTCTATGCCTGGTGGGATTTTGGGGACATCCATATAGTCTTTGATCCGGTAAAGTCCGGAGCGACTTTAACGAGCCAGGGTCTTAACTCCTGGGCAAAAGATGTAAGCTTTCACGGATATTACGGAGGAATGCCGGTTCCGGAGCTGACAGGTTATATCTTCGATGGCTGGTTCACCAAGGCGGCGGGCGGTCTGATCGTAAAGGAGGATACAACGGTGACGACGCACAGCGCTCATTCGCTGTATGCTCACTGGACGGCCAGAAGCGATATCGTCGTTACCTTTGAACCGGGCTCGACTCTTAATCCGATCGGGGAGCTGCCAGACGGGACAGAAGCGGAAAAGATGTTCACCTACGATGCGTCTTATGGTTCCGCCTACGGAACAAACGGCAGCCTGCCGACTCCTTCCAGAAAGGGTTATCGGTTTGACGGATGGTTTACGGACGAGGCAGGGGGCGCTCAGGTAACAAATTCCACCATCGTTACCGACGCGGATAACCATACCCTGTATGCGCATTGGACTCTGATCACAACCAATATCGTTCTGAACGCGAACGGCGGTAAGATCTACGGGAGAGATATTGATACGAGCATTACCAGGACCTGGCAGGATCCTTACGGCACTCTGCCCGGGAAGCCTGCGTCGGATTGGGAAAAGACGGAGGGCGGATTAAATGAGCCGGAGGATGAAGGGATCATCCGCGAAGGATATAAATTCCTTGGATGGTTTACGGCCTCGGTCAATGGTACCAGGATCGAAAAAGATACGATCGTGACGACTCAGAGCAGTGTCACGTTATATGCGCATTGGAGGGCAAGACGCTATACCGTTACCTTTGATCCGGGGGAGAACGGAGAGTTTAAAGGAAAAGAGGACGCGGATAACTATAAAACAAACGGAAAAGTAACGCGGATCGTTACTTATGGCAGCAACTACGGTGAGCTTCCCGCGGTGGCCAGGAAAGGCTATGATCTGACCAATAACGGGTGGTATACAACCGATGGGCGCCTGATTCCGAAATCACCTACTACCTCGACGAATCAGCTGGTGACGATCGCGGCGGACCATACGCTGACTGCGCGCTGGACGAAAAGAAAATTTACGGTGACCTTTGACGGAAATGGCGGGTATGTCGGGCCGGCTCAAAAAGCCCTTGCAATGCCTGACAAGGCCTATGAGGATGAGTATGGGGATGTGATCGATCCGTCCCGGACCGGCTATACCTTTGACGGCTGGTATAAGGTAGGGAAATTCACAAGCACCGGCGATTCCGTGAAAAACTTTGACAAGGACGCGGAAGAGAATATAAAGATAAGCTCTTCGACAAAGATCCTTGAGGAAGAAAGCCATACGATCTATGCGCACTGGACGGCAAACCAATATGAGATAACATACAAGGTAAACCGGGAGAACGCGGTTTTCGGATCGGTGATCGAGGAGAAATTTGACAGAGACGCCGATGGAAACAAGAAGACTTCTACGACAACGATATTAAAGACGGGGGCTGACTCGACGATCGTGATCGGGGCCTATGATGAGACCTATCCTCTGCCCAAAACCGATCAAGAGGGGAAGACCACCGCAGAACCGACTGTGACCGGCTACGATTTTGTCGGCTGGTACACCCTGCCGGAGGACGGCACGGCCGTTACTGCGACCACACAGATAAAAACGGCGTCAGATCATACTCTGTACGGCCACTGGCGGGCGAAGACGTTTCAGCTGACATTGGATCCAAACGGCGGGACGCTGTCAGCCTATGAATCGAATATCTCCTTTGATCAGACCTATTCGCTGCCGGATCCTTATAAATCAGGCTATACGTTTGCCGGCTGGTATGACAGGGAACAGACAGAAGAAAACAAGGAAACGGCAGTCCGTGTAAGCTCGCTTGTCGTACAGGAAGAAAAGGATGTTACGCTGTACGCATGGTGGAATCCCAATACCTACCGGGTGACCTTAAGCCCCGAGGGAGGGATCCTTCCAAGCAGCGCGACTGCTGCATATGACGTAAAATATAACCAGAACTATGGCGGAGAGAAATATCCGGAAACGCTTCCCACTCCGGTTCGAACGGGCTATTCCTTCCTCGGATGGTATACCGGGAAAACAAATGACGATCGAAAAGAGGCAACGGATATCTATCTGACGACGGGGAACGAGACGCTGTACGCGCATTGGGAAATCGTCAGAGTTACCGGGATCAAATTGAATCAGAACTATTTTGTACTGCCCAAAAATAATTCCGCGATTGTCAGAGCGACCATCGCTCCGGAGAACGCCTTTAACCAGACGATCGAATGGACCTCTCAGAACCCGGGTGTCGCTGTAGTTACCGGCAACCAGAAGAGCGCGACGATCACGGCAAAGGGTCGGGGCCAGACGGATATATTCGCGGTTACGAAGGATGGGAATTTCAAGGCTTCGTGTCACATTGTGGTGACTGCTTCGGAAGGGGGAGGCGACGAAGAGGACCAGAGCTTTCAGATAAAAGAATTCCAGGATTCCATGGTGTATACAGGTTCAGCGATTACACAGTCGCCGCTGATCTATTATGAGGATATCTTGCTTCAGGAAGGTCTGGATTATACCGTGTCGTACAAGAACAACGTAAACATAGGTACGGCACAGATGATCATTACCGGGAAGGGAAATTATTCCGACAGGTATACCAGAGATTTTGAGATCACTCAGGTGAATATCGCTGATACCTCGTATGCGATCCTGCCTCAGAATTATACCGGAAAGGTTCTGACCCCCAAGGCCTCGATCACCTGGAAGGGTCGTAAGCTTGCCGAGGATAAGGACTATACTCTGAAATACACAGAGGGGATCACGGAAGTCGATTACGCTGTGGGACGCCCGATCACAATTATCGGAAAAGGCAATTTTACAGGTGAGACCATAGCTTTATTTAAGATCTATGAAAAGGGAGTGAAGCTTCCCGGGACATCCTCCTCAGTAATCAATCTGAAAAAGGGCTCCATTGTTCTGGAACAAAAAAGCTATGTGTATACCGGAAGCTATATTGAGCCGGTATTTACGGTATACTCCAAGGCAGGCGGCAAAGGAGATGAGATTTCATCCGACAAATATACCGTTGCCTGCTCGAAGCATCTGAATAAGGGGACGGCGACCCTGACGGTGACAGGGAAGGAAAGCGAAAATACCGCAGGCAGTCTGTCTGCGAAATATAAGATCACACCTTTAAGCCTGAAGAGCGGCGCGGTACAGATCACAGTGTCGGATAGTGTCATTTTTGCGAAAGGCGGCGCAAAGCCTTATGTCACCGTTACCTGTAAGGACAGCAAAACCGGGACGGAGCTGACTCTCAGAGAGGGTGTGGATTATACCCTGAAATATTCGAATAACAAGACGGCGACTCAGTCGACTCCGGCGTCCGTAACGATCAAAGGGATCGGAAATTTCACGGATTCCATTACGAAGAACTACCGAATTTCCACTCAGGATATCAGCAACGTGATTCTTGGTACTGTGGACAAAGCCTATAACGCGAAAAAAAAGGGACAATACTATGAATCCGCGCCCATCGTGTACGATCTGGACGGAAGCGTTTTAAAGAAAAACCAGGATTATACGGTTGTATACAGGACCGCTGACGGAACGTTGATCAGTAAAAATACTGATTTGCAGCCGGGCAGTAAGATCAACGTAACAATAACCGGCACCGGAAAAAATTATACCGGGAGTAAGACCGGCTCTTACTATATCAGGACAGTTAAAAATATCAGTAAAATACAATTTGATCCAATCAGTGACCAAAGCTTTACCGGATATCAGGTCCGGCCGCAGGTAACGGCAAAAGCGGTGGGCTTGACAAGCGGAGAGGATTTTCAGATCTTAGGATATTACAATAATGAAAAAAAGGGAACCGGCTGTGTGATCGTCGGAGGCAAGGGGACTTACTGCGGTGTCAAGATCCTGAAGTTTAAAATCGTATCCGCAAAGCTTACCGATTAAAGAAAGCCATCCTGTTTCATACAGTCAATTACTTTAAGTAAGGAGTCAGGCAATGAAAAAAAATACAGCGGCAGGAAGAAAAAAGATCCGACTGAAAAAGAGCGCAAGACGCACGATCGCGGCGCTTCTTATGGTTACCTCCCTGATCGTCGCGGCGATCCCGGTGAGGGATATCTCAGCGGAGGACGGAAACGAAGTCTCGGAGACGGCCGGGGATTCCCTTTCCGTCGATGCCCTGTACGATGATAATTCCAACATTCCGTCGTTAGATGTGATCGTTCCGGTAAGTTCCGACGGAAGCATCGTTGACAGCAATTACGCTACCGGAGGATATATCATTGCGTCAGGAACCTCAGTAACGCCGACGAATTCGACAAGCGGCGCGGTTTCGATTCCCTCTGCTGACAGGGAGCCAGTGACTGCTGTTTCTGCTGACAGGGAGGCTCTTGTCGCTGAAAACACAACGATCGGGCAAACTGAGCGGGTCAATGAAGCGCACTTTTCGGAAAACGAGGGCGAAGAGAGGGTAGTTCTTGAGATCAGCTCCGAGGACGAGGAATCTGACAGCCAGGAAACAGAACCGGAGATCACGATTGAAACCGGAAATACGGAAGAAACAGAACCGGGCCCGGAGAATACAGAGGTGCCAGAGACGAATGAGGAGATTTCCGGAACGGAGGAAGAGAGCCTGCCGCAGAACGAGGTGCCTGCGGAAACTCCGGCAGAACAGAGCGAACCACAGGAAGAGGCAGTACCTGTTCGAAACGATATTCCTTCTGTTACGGTAGAAGCGGACGAGTCCTATGATCCTCTGATCGGATATGCGGCCAGTAATGATATCATTCCCGCCTTTCAGTGCGTTACCATAGAACAGGATGGCGCCTACGCGCCGGATCGTATCGTTTTGAAAACGGAGAGCGGTGTGGACCTTCCTTTTTATAAGGCCGGAACCGTCGGAAATATCGGAGCGGAAGACAAACCCCAGGCGTTCTTCCATCTGGCGCGTACTAATCCTCAGATGCTGGTAGAATTTGCCGCGAACAGTTCCTCCTTTACAAGCACTGCCAGTGAGGTTCCTCTGAAATCCGAGGTCTGCTATATGTCCGAGGATGCCGGGGGCGGCAGATATGAACTGAACAAAGCCTACAGCATCAACGTACTGGAACGGGACGGAACAAAGGTCATCAAACGGGAGGCATATTATATCTACGATCCCTCAAATCCGACCAATACCAGTATTTCCGCAGCGAGTATCTTAAAGATCCGAAAGGATACCGAGGAGTTACTTGTTGTAAGTGAAACAGAGGATGGCGTAAAAACCTACGATTCTGATTTTACGACGACGAATACGGAGGATCAGGGCTATGTCTGTGATGCCTATTCTACGATCCGTCTGCTCGGTGACAGAGCCTTTCAGGGTTTGACCGCTGTGACGAATATTACCGTACCTCAGTATACCAGAAAGATCGGCGACCGGGTCTTTGAGGGCTGCAGCGCTTTGCAGTCGGTAACGATCAGTACGGACTGTGAGAGTATCGGAAAAAGGGCTTTCGCGAATTGCGGAAGGCTGAGTCAGGTAAAGATCGGTACGGAATCGGAGGAAGATGGCTGGATTAATTCCTCTCTCCGGGTTTTGGGGGACGGAGCCTTTGCCGGAACGGGTCTTCACGAGATCACGCTTCCCGGAACAGTACAGGTGATCGGATCCGCCTGCTTTTACAATACGCTGATCGATGACACGGCTCCGGATGAAAACGACCGCTTTGATACCTCGAAGGGGATCTTTCGGAATCTGCACATCAGCAGGAACGACCTCCAGATGGGGTCCTATGTGTTCGCGAAGTGCGCGGATGCCAGCAGTGGTGGTTTACATAACATGAGACTGGGAAACAATATCTCCAGTCTGGGGGTCGGAACCTTTGCAGGCTGCTATAACTTAAGCAAGGTGGAAATGCCCGAGAACGGGATCGCGAATAACGCCTCGTTTTCCTTCCGCCCGGAAGATTTTGAAAACTGTAAGTCGTTAGAATATGTAAGGGTCCACGGCACTATGATCGGGGCGGACGACGGCGCTTTTGAGAGCGATGCTATCCCGGAGAGCTTCTATCTCTGGGGCGAGGATCCGGATCGGTCCCCCGCGATCTTTCAGTATGCAATGAAAAACGGCATAACCTATAAGTATCCTGCGGGAGAGTCATCGGAATATCAGTATATCCGGTCGGACGGATATTACTATTATGATTATACACCGGTCACGACACCGGACGGAAATGTCTCCTACGCGGTTATCAATAAGATCTACGGGACCGTGAGCGGAGGGACCTCCAGCGAGGTCATGCAGATCCCGGATTCGATCGGGGAATATCCCGTTACGGAAATCGCGGATTACGCGTTTCGGCCGGGAGACGGGAAGCCATCGATCTCCCCGGATACGGTCATCATTCCGCGCTCTGTTGAAAGAGTCGGCACCGGAGCCTTTCAGAATCTGACATCAATAACGAAGGTCTATATCGAATCAAACGGAGCGACGAGTCTTGGGGCAGGCGCTTTCCAGGGCTGTACCGGCCTTCGGTATTTCCAGATGCTTGAGGACGGAAACTCCCAATATGCCGGTTCTGAGATCGGGGAATCCTGCTTTGCGGGCTGTACGAGCCTTGAAGTGGTCAATCTGCGAAACGATGCTCACTGGGGAGGCGAAGAGTCGGTGATCGATACCCATATCGTTAAGGTAGGGAACAATGCCTTCAGTACCGGACGAACTAATAATGTGGATCCGGATGTTCTGGACGACTTTATAGAGCTCACTTCGGATACAAGAGAGACAAGGCTGTTAGTAAAGGGCGCTCCTGTTTCCTATTATGACAGCGATTCCAGCTTGCTTTCGCCCTTTGACTACGCGATCTGCAAGAACGGATCGAACAATGTCGTATCCGGGAGCGATATCTATATTACGTTCTGTACAGGAAATCCGGAGAATCAGGTATATCGGTACAGCAATACATCGGACAGCAGTGAGACCGGCGCTACCGGCCAGGTAGAGCTGCTTACCTATCCAACGATGAATACGATCATCAATCGAAGTGTCCATAATGCTACCTATTCCGTGGATATTCCGTGGAAAAATACAGATACCTCAGATCTCGATGCTCTGGGTGCTTCAACAGAAGAGCTTTATACGATCGAGGATCTTCTGGGCTGGCAGGATACAGGTTCTTCGCTGCTTTCCAAGATTGACGGCGCCATTATCTCACGCGCCAAGTACATGGTTGTCCCGCCCGGAGTGACCAGCATAGATAAGGCGTTTAATTCCCGGGAGTCCACGAATTATATTTCTCATGTGAATGGGCGGACCTACGATGAAAAAACGGGCTCCAGCGACGGAGACGGTCTGAATACGCTGTATTTAAACTCCGTAGATACGATCCCGGACGGGGGGCTTGCGGAAAACTATGATCTCTACAGTATTGTCTTTGGCGGAGATGTCAAAAGCCTTGGGAAAGGGGCATTTGCCGGCGACTCCGGTCTCCCTGTTTCAGGGACCATGGGAGAGACCCCTGCCATCGACTTTGCAGGAGAGGGGACTGCATCCGCCTCGAATCCCCGCTATTTCTATCGAAATGGGATCATATACAGTACAACGGATGACAGCTCTCAGGAGTATACGATCGAGCAGGTATTGCAGAATCGCGCCGGAAAGATCCCCAATGATGAGAATTCGGAGGAAGCGAATTATATCAGCCGTGTTACAAAGATCAAGCCCGGAGCCTTTGAAAACTGCGACCTGCTTACCGAGGTGGATCTGACGAGCGCTCGAAAGCTTGAGGTCATTCCGGAGAGCTGCTTTGAGGGCTGCAAGCAGCTGTCGAAGGTCGAACTCCCGGACTCTGTTTATGATATCCAGTCCCAGGCCTTTATGGATATCGGTTCCCAGAGCGGCGTGGTCATAAGGATCCCGAGACAGAGCCTGAATATTGATGATGATGCCTTCTTTAATTCCGATATCGCAACGCGTACCCTTACCTATGATCAGGCGCCGTTAATCACTCTGGAGAGCTATTCCAACGGTACGGCCAGTGATGTTGTTAAGGCGCACAACGCGAACCGGATCTATAACGACCATCTCGCCTTCAGTACCTTATACAGATATACGGTAAAGTTTTCTGCCTATAATAAGAGCTGGGACAATGAGGTTGAAATCGGCGCGGCTATGCCGTCTCCGCCTGCGGATGTTGACCTGCCGGAGCTGCCGCTTGGAGTAGTATATACCGGACGGTGGCTGGAAAGCGGAACGGATCTGCCCTATGAGCAATACAAGAGCCAGACAGTGACAAGAGATTATTCCTTCTACGCGGAGGTTACGATCCCGACTCCGACAGCCGGACCGACTACGCCGACTCCTACAGCAGCGCCCACAAAAAGTCCCGGTGGCGGAGGTGGCGGCTCTGCCTCAAGTTCATCCTCCAGCAGTTCCAGCAGCTCAAGCAGTTCAAGCAGCTCAAGCAGCTCTCGGTCCAGCAGCTCCAGTAGTTCCGGCAGCTCCTCGGCGACTAATTCCTCTACAGCGCCGGTAGCGGTAAGCGGAGAAATTGCGGGCTATACCCCGGTAAACGGCGGAGTCATCGCAAGTAACGGCGGAAGCTATGGAACGGGGACGACAGGCGGCGGAAGGGCGAGCGGAAATACGACGGTCCAGTCTACGACACCGGGGATTTCGGATACCGGAAAGATGTCCGCTACCGTAAACGGCTCGTCGGACAGCTATACCCTAAAGATTTCCGAGACGGAGGAGGCCAATCGTCTGGCGGAGCAGGCGCTGACCAATAAATATGGATCATTAGATAACATACGTTACCTTCCGGTTGATATCAGCCTTTATGACAGCACCGGGCAGAATAAGATCAGCCCGATCCCTGCGGGAACGAGCGTTTCTGTTACGGTCCCGATCCCGGATGATCTGGCGATCTATGGGGGTAACGCGAAGGCGGCGGGAACAGCAGGAGGTGTCTTAGAGGAGCTGAATCCGAGGTTTACGGTGATCAATGAAGTGCCCTGCATGACCTTTAACTGCGAGCATCTGTCGCCCTATGTCATCTATGTCGATACGGCCAATCTCAGCGATCCGGCGATGATGGATTCGACACCGAAGACCGGAGATATGATCCACCCGAAGTGGTTCCTTGCGATCGGATTATTTGCAGCCAGTATCTTTATGTTCTTAAAGCGCGACAAAGAGGAACGACGAGTGATCGCGTAGCGGGAAACGAATGAAACGAATTATCAGAAGAGTAATCGCCATACTGCTCTGTGTTACGGCGCTGATCCTCGTATTTATCCCGTCGCCTGAGAGCTATGCCTCAACGGTACGGGGCGACTACGAGATGGACGGTTCGGTGATCGTGAAGTACCTCGGAAATGCGGACCGGGTCACGATCCCGAATATGGTGACGGAGATCGGAAAGGACGCGTTTGCGGACTGCCAAAGCATCGTCAGGGTCACGATCCCGGATTCCGTAACAACGATTGGATATCAGGCGTTTGAAAACTGTGTGAATTTAGAAGAGGTTGTAATTCCGGAAAGCGTTAGAGTCATTGACTCCAGCGCTTTTTCGGGTTGTGTCAGACTTCGGTCCGTAAACCTTCCGGAAAAGACCAGATCCTTAGGTTCCGGAGTATTTGCCGGGTGCAGTTCCCTTTCCAACGTTCCGATCAACCCAAACAACCAGTATTTTGTCTGCCGGGACGGTGTGATCTATAATTACGACGGGACCGAGGTCGTGCAGTATCTGGCGGGGCGCCCCTATACCGGCTATCAAATGCCGGAGAGCATAGACGAGATCCGCGAGTACGCTTTCTGGGGAGCCTATAATCTGACGGATCTGATTCTGTCCTCCAAGGTCAAGACGATCCCGGAGTACGCCTTCGCAAACTGCAGTGGGCTTACGAATGTTATTCTGCCGTACGGTGTGCAGTCGCTGATGGCATATTCCTTTGCGGATTGCGACAGTCTCCGCAATATCTCGATCCCGGATTCGGTCGGCTATATTGATGTCAATGCTTTCGCAAGCTGTAAAAGCGCGGCTCTTCAGTTTGAGGGAGAGGTTTCCGGACAGCCGGAACAGGCGGCATCAACATCGACGTCAACGTCAACGTCAACGTCTACGGTATCCAGGAACACCTTACAGACCGATGACAGCGGAGATATCGTCTATACCGGAGAGCTTCCTTTTTCAACGAGAGGACCTACGACGACGGCGGGCCCTTACAATACGATCGAAGATTTCGGTGAGACAAAGATCGTCGGCGGCTCTGCCCTGGTTATGATGTCAAGACGCCCTCCGGTCAGAGGCTTTGATCTCGAAGCGGCCGAGGAAGAGGATGATGTGGCGGAAAGCAATTATGACAGTATCCGCGTCTCGAATCACGGGGATTATTATCTGGTAGACGGTGTCTATTCCGATTATTCCGGAGGCGGACAGAACGTTGCTATTCCGGAGGGAGCGGAAAGGGTCGGAAACCGCGCGTTTTATCAGAACGGGGAGTTAACCGGGGTAACGATCCCCGATACCGTTACCTCCATCGGCGATTTTGCCTTTGCAAAAACCGGTCTGACCGGGGTAACGATCCCGGATTCGGTGACCTCTATCGGCTATGCGGCCTTTTATCAGTGTGAAAAACTGGCGAGCGTTACGATCCCAGAGTCGGTTCAGACCATAGAGCTTGGAGCCTTTGAAAACTCCGGCTGGCTGAATCTCTGGAAATATGATCCTGCGGGAAGCAATTACCTTATCGTCGGGGACGGGATCCTGCTTGCCTACAAAGGGGAAGGCGGGAAGCTGTCAATTCCGGATGGTGTCAAGACCATCGGCCCGCAGTGCTTTTATGATAATGATTCAATAACAGGTGTATCTTTTCCGGATTCGGTAGTCACCATCGGGGAGGAAGCGTTTAACGGCTGTACCAGTCTGAAGGAGGTCACGCTTCCTGAAAACCTTGAGAGGATCGAGGATCGGGCGTTTATGAATACCGGTCTGAGGTCGGCTGTTATCCCTGCCTCGGTTCGTTCCATCGGGATCGGAGCTTTTGACAATACAGAGATCTTTCCCATGGAGTCGGTTGTATTTCTGGGAAATGACCTGCCCTCCGTGACCTGTAAATCGACCGCAGAGAGAATTTCCGGAACCGCTCTCAGAACGCCTGCCTTTAACGGGGTGGAGAACGCGATCGTCTCGCGGAATGCCGATCCCAGAGAACGGGAATCCGTAGTTTCGCCGGAGCAGCTTGGCTTCAGGGGGCAGGTCTATACCATTACGGATGGAAACTCTTATCCGGGGGAGCTGGAGCTGAAATCGGTGCTTTCGGAGCCGGATGAGGAGGGGCTTGTTGTGATCGATCCGCACGTTTACGCGGGGACCCGCTCCTATGTTATGACAAATGTCTCAGATCAGGCCTTTCAGAACTATGATGAGAGCCATTATTACAACGGAAGACTGGCCTGGGCGGGGACGGCGCTTTCGGATATCAAGATCGACGGAAATGAGAGCGACGCGCTGAAAACGCTGCTGAATGGTGTATATAAGGCCGGGGAGACGCCGCCGCTTTCCGATCATGACGCGATCGTTGTCATCTGCGATTCCACTGTTTTTCCGGACGCGCCAGGAAACAGCGCCTCCGCTGAACTTCCGGGAAGCACGGAAACCTATATCCTGAGCGTTTGGAGTGATGACAGCTATGAGGATATTTTCCGGGACTTTATCAGGCAGGAAACCGGCGCGGGTAAGGTTACGATCGTTCCTCTGGATCTGAGCCTTCGAACAATGCGCGGAAATATCAATATCACAAAGCTCGGGACAGGGAAGTTAGAGGTGTGTATTCCGGTGCCTGAGGCCTTAGATGGAAAAAGCGGGCTGTACGGGGCGATGCTCAATGACAATTTGGTTTATGAGCCGGTAGCGCTTTCAGAGATCGTGGTAGATGGCGTGAACTGTATCCGGTTCGTGGCAAGCCATCTGTCTCCCTTTGCGATCTACAGTATTGACAGAGAGAGCGAAGACTCTGTAACTGTGCCCGGGATGGTCTCGCTCCAGTCTGTCCCCGGACAGACCCCGTCAGAGTCCGGCGATATTATGGGATATTCAGGGGACGGGGGTGTGATCTCTGTTTCCAGCAGTGACAGTAACAACGGTAATTACCTGTCGGAGAACCGGATGGAGGTCGTTGTGAATACACTGCATCAGAAGGTGGGCGATACGATCGAGGTCAAATGGTTTCTGATCGTGATCCTTCTGTGCCTGGCTATGATCCTGTTCTTAATTAAAGATAAAAAAAGTGACCGTAAAACTTAACCTAAAGGAGAGATTATGGAAAAAATCAGTATGAAGACACCGCTTGTGGAGATGGACGGAGATGAGATGACAAGAGTTCTCTGGCAAATGATCAAGGACGAGCTTTTGACACCGTTTATCGAGCTTAAGACAGAGTATTATGATCTGGGCTTAAAACATCGGAATGAGACCGACGATCAGGTGACGGTCGATTCGGCCGAGGCGACGAAAAAATACGGGGTTGCCGTAAAATGCGCGACGATCACGCCGAATGCCGCGAGAGTCCAGGAATATGATCTGAAAAAAATGTACAGGAGCCCCAACGGAACGATCCGTTCGATCTTAAATGGTACGGTTTTTCGGACACCTATTATCGTAAAGGGGATCGAGCCCTGTGTCAGGAACTGGAAGCAGCCGATCACCATAGCCCGTCACGCCTACGGAGATATCTATTCGAACGCGGAGCTTCGTGTGAGCGGGAAAGCGAAGGCTGAGTTAGTGCTGACAGACGAGGACGGACGAGAGACAAGAGAGCTGATCCATGAATTCGACGGGAAAGGCGGGGTGATCCAGGGGATCCATAACCGGACGGCTTCCATCGAGAGCTTTGCCAGGAGCTGTTTTGAGTATGCCCTGGATCAGAAGCAGGATCTGTGGTTCGGAGCCAAGGATACGATCTCCAAGAAATATGATCATCATTTCAAGGATGTGTTCCAGGAAATTTACGAAGCGGAGTATAAAGAAAAATTCGAGGAGGCCGGGATCGAATATTTTTATTCCCTGATCGATGATATCGTCGCGCGGATCATGAAGTCCAAGGGCGGTATGATCTGGGCCTGCAAAAACTACGACGGCGATGTGATGAGCGATATGATCTCCTCGGCCTTTGGTTCCCTTGCGATGATGACTTCGGTCCTGGTTTCGCCGGAGGGCGTTTACGAATACGAGGCGGCGCACGGAACGGTCCAGCGCCATTATTATAAATACCTGAAGGGTGAGGAAACCTCGACCAATTCGGTGGCTACGATCTTTGCCTGGACCGGGGCGTTAAGAAAGCGTGGAGAGCTGGATGAGCTGCCCTTGCTTGTCAGGTTTTCCGACAAATTAGAGCAGTCAGTGATCGAGACGATCGAAAGCGGATATATGACCAAGGACCTGACGCTGATCACGACGATGGATGAGACCGTGACCTTAAACAGTCTGGATTTCATCAAAGCGGTCCGCAAAACGCTGGAAAATTATCTGTAAACGCTAAGAAGCACTTTGAGTAAGGAAAGTAGCATGGCATATTCAGAGGAAAAGTTCAGAGAGGCGATCAGGGAAAAGCGGATCCCGGTTCTGGTACTCGACAACAAGTGGCATAAGCTGTTTAAAAAGACCGGGACGACGGATGAGATCGTACGGCTCGAGGGGGAACTGACGGAGCTTCTAAAACGCCAGGGCAAGGTGAATACCGATGTCAAGGGCTTAAAGAAAATCAAGTCGGATTTAATGAACGATATCGTAACCCATATGAACGACGGTGAGCAGAACGCATCGCAGAAGAGCGAAGCGGAAAAGAAGATTACCGAAAACAAGCGGCTGATCGACGAGGCCAATGAGAAGATCGACGCGTATGAGGATGAGATCTTAGAGCTTCCCCGAAAAATCGAGGAGGTCAACCGGGAGCTTATGATCCATACCATGGAGCTGTGCTATGACAAGCTCTCCGCCAATACGGACGAGATCGAGGAGATCGCGGACTGGATCCATAATATCCGGATCGAGTTAAAAAAGAATCTGATCAAAAAACAGGAAAAGGAGTATTATAACGCGGAACTGTATTCCTTTATGCACGATATATTCGGCCCTGATGTCGTTGAGCTTTTCGATATGCGCTATGAACCGCAGTTGAGGAGAAATACAGAACAGGCGTAGCTATACACAAGACAGGAAATCATATTATATATGGAAGCAATTTTATCGGCAGCGGAAATGAGTACGCTCGACCGTATGACGATTGATTATTATAAGGTCCCTTCGGTAGTCTTAATGGAACGGGCGGCGCTCTCTGTAGTTTCTGAGATCGAGAAGGCAGAGCTTGATACCACAGAGATACTGGTGCTGTGCGGGAGAGGAAATAACGGAGGGGACGGCTTTGTAATCGCAAGGCTTTTTGCGGAAAAAGGAGTAAGGAGCCGGATTTTTTATCTCCCGAAGGAAGGCACGGATCTGTTTTACGGAATGATTCCGGAGGCGGAGCTTGAAAAGGATATCTGCCTGGAATACGGGATCCCGATCGAAACGTCCTTAAATACGTACGGTGTAACGCTTGTAGTAGATGCTCTTTTCGGGATCGGGTTAAACCGGCCGCTTTCCGAGACCTATGGTGAGGTGATCGATGAGATCAACGGGTTAAAGGAGTTTGGAGTTTCGATCGTTTCTGTGGATATTGCCTCGGGGGTCGCCTGTGATACCGGAAAGATCTTAGGAAACGCGATCGAGGCGGATCTGACCGTGACCTTCGCGTATAAGAAGCCCGGACAGCTTTTATATCCCGGGGCTTTATGTACCGGGAAGTTAGTAAAGAAAGACATCGGGATCGCAAAAAGGGCAGTCACGGAGATTGATCCGGAGTGTTACTCGATCGAGGCTTCGGATCTGCCCTGCGTTGTTCGAAGGGCTTACTCCCATAAGGGAACGTATGGTAAGGCACTGATCATTGCAGGCTCTGAGGAGATCGGAGGCTGCACCCTTCTTGCGACAAGAGCCTGCTTTGCGACGGGCGCTGGGATGGTCCGGGTATTTACGCAAGCGGCAAATCGGGATCTTGTTCTCGGGGGCTGCCCGGAAGCGATGGTGGATACCTACGGCGATCGTTTTAACGAAGAAAAACTCCTTTCGGCTTTGTCCTGGGCGGATGTCGTCGGGATCGGTCCCGGGATCACTACCGGGGATACGGCTTCCGAACTGCTTTCGACTGTGCTGCACAGGTCAACGAAGCCGCTTGTGATCGACGCTGACGCGATCACGCTTTTAAAAGATTATAAAACGGAGCTTGCAGAGGATCCGAAAAGACCGGTCATCATAACGCCCCACGTGATGGAAATGGCAAGATTCTTAGAGATCGACCGGGCGATCGTTTTGAATGATCTTATACATGTCGCGAAGAAAACGGCGAAGCAATATCATCTGGTCTGTGTTCTGAAGGATGCCAGGACCATTATCGCAAAGCCCTCCCGCGGGTATCGGGTCAATCTGAGCGGAAATGACGGGATGGCGAGCGCCGGGATGGGGGATACGCTGTTTGGGATCATTCTCGGGCTTTTGGCGCAGGGGATGGACGCCTTTGACGCAGCCTCCTTCGGAGCCTTTATCCACGGGCATGCCGCGGACCTTGCGGTGAAGGATCTCGGCAAAAGCGGATTGTCCGCAAGCGATGTGATCGAATATCTGAACGATTGCTTTGAATGACTAGATTATCGTAAATGAATTAATTAAGTTCATTTACGATAAAAATAAGAGGGGATGAGGGATGAGCAGAAAGAGGGTCGTGGCGGAGATCTCACTGTCCGCGTTTCGGAAAAATCTTGAATTGATTCATCAGAAAATCACAGGAAAGGCCAGACTGATCGCGGTGATCAAGGCAAACGGCTACGGGCATGGGGCTGTCGCTTTAGCGGAGGTCATGGAGCAAGCGGCTATCGTTTCCGGGTATGCGGTGGCGACCTTTGAGGAGGCCCAGGCGCTTCGGAATGCCGGGATGAAAAAGGATATCATGCTGTTGGGGGAGAGCTTTCCCGAGGATTTTGAAGCGATGCTTTCCATGGATATCTGTCCTGCCGTATTCCAGATAGAAAGCGCGGAGCTTCTTTCCAGGGCGGCGGAAGAAACGGGAAAGACAGCCAAGGTCCATCTGAAGGTCGATACGGGAATGGGGCGGATCGGGCTGCCCTGTAAGGAAGAGGGCCTGGCTTTGGCGGAAAAGATCGCTTCCCTTCCGGGACTTGTGATCGAAGGACTCTTTACCCACTTTGCCAGAGCGGATGAGACGGATAAGTCGAATGCCCTTTTGCAGCTAAAACGGTTTCAATGGTTCTTGCGAGGCTTAGAGGAGCGGGGTATCAGGGCAAGGTATTGTCACTGCGCTAATTCCGCGGCGATCTTAGAACTGCCGCAGGCGCATTTTGATCAGGTCCGGGCAGGGATCATACTGTATGGCCTGCTTCCGTCCGAGGAGGTGAAGGAAAGCTGCGCGGGGCTGTCTCCTGTCATGTCGCTAAAGAGCTCTGTGGTTTACATAAAATCAGTCCAGCCAGGAGACTCCATCAGCTACGGGGGGACCTTTACGGCGGAGCATCCGATGAGGGTTGCTACGATTCCGGTCGGCTACGCAGACGGATATCCGAGGAGCCTTTCGAACAAGGGTTTTGTACTGATCCGGGGGAAGAGGGCTTCGATCTTAGGCCGGGTCTGTATGGACCAGATGATGGTAGATGTAACGGATATACCGGAGGTGTCAAGATATGACGAGGTGGTGCTCTTAGGGGAGCAGGAGGGGGAGAGGATCACAGCGGAAGAGTTAGGGGAGCTTTCCGGGCGTTTTAACTATGAGCTTGTCTGCGATATCTCCGAAAGAGTTCCCAGGGTTTACAGGTAAGAAAGATGGCTAAAAGAAATTATGATGAAGACTATAGCTGGCCGGGCGAGGTCAAGTCTCAGACTTCGAAGACGAAAACCTCACAGGCGGTCCGGACAAGGACAGCGGAGCCCGTTTCGTATACGTCCTCCGGAAAATACCGAAATCCGGAACGGAATCTGACAAAAGAAGAGGGAAAGGATGTCGCGGTCGCCGTGGCTAGTCTGGTCTTTTCGATCATCGGACTGCTGACGACTATTTTTTTGGTTGGACTGGGCTTCAGCCTGGCGGCCTTTGTGATGTCGATCATTGTTCTCAAACGGAAATATTACGGCGCGGGCTTTGCCCTGACCGGCCTGATCATTTCTATCGTTTCTCTGATCGCAAGCACGGTGCTTTCCATTATCTTAGTCGTCAACATCGGAGATGCGATGACCGAGATGATGACGTCGCTTCTGGATGGCTATGTCGAGGATATCGGGTATCAGCTCGAGGATATGGTGTATGATCAGATTTATGATTATACGGAGGAGTTTCTCGGCGAGAAGCTGGATGAATATATCGAGCGCTATGATGAATATATGGAACAGAATTCGGAGGAGGAGTTCTACGACGAATATTACGGCGACGAATCGTATGAAGAAGAGCCTTACGAAGAAGAGCCTGTGGAGGAATACACGGAGGTACAAAGTACGGAAGCAGAGAATACAGGCGGAGAAAATCCAGGGGCAGAAAATACCGGCAGCGAAAATCCTGGTGGTGAAAATACAGATAGTGAAAGCACTGAGGGACAGTCGGATACTGTCTCCACAGAGGCGCCTGTCGAAGAGACTGCGCAATGAGACGGAAGACAGACGCAATTATTTTTGACGTTATTTATAAATAGTGATAAACTGTAAGAACCGTTTGGAATACACGGGTTTAGTAAGCGGAGATTAAGGAAAGGTGAGGAAAAGGTATGTCAGGACATTCGAAATTCGCTAATATTAAGCATAAGAAAGAGAAAAATGACGCGGCGAAGGGGAAGATCTTTACGATCATCGGCCGGGAGATCGCGGTCGCGGTAAAGGAAGGCGGGCCGGATCCGAACAACAATTTCAAACTCCAGGCAGTCATTGCCAAGGCCAAGGCCAATAATATGCCAAACGATACCATCGAGCGCGGGATCAAGAAGGCGGCCGGGGATGCCGGAAACGTGAATTACGAATATGTCTCCTATGAAGGCTACGGCCCGAACGGGATCGCCATTATCGTGGATGCTCTGACGGACAATAAGAACCGGACGGCGGCCAATGTGCGCTCTGCCTTTACCAAGGGGAACGGAAGCGTAGGGACCCAGGGCTGCGTTTCGTTTATGTTTGATAAAAAGGGACAGATCATTATCGACAAGGAAGAGACGGATATGGATCCGGATGAACTGATGATGATCGCTCTGGATGCCGGGGCGGACGACTTTTCGGATGAAGAGGAAAGCTACGAGATCCTGACGAGTGAGGAGGATTTTGAAGCTGTGCGAAAGGCCCTGGATGATCAAAAGATTCCGATGCTCTCTGCCGAGGTTACCATGATCCCTCAGAACTATGTAACGCTTACCGACGAAACCGCGATCAAAAACATTCAGAAGACCCTGGATCTGCTGGACGAGGATGATGACGTCCAGGCAGTGTATCATAACTGGGATGAATAAACCCCGGAAATGTTAAACGTTCCGAGGAAGGCCGCAGGCCGGATTCCGAGGGGACGTTTCGGAACGCGAAGCGATCCGACGGGTTTTACGATAGAGATAACATAAAAAAGCATGCAAGCCAAAAACAGCGTAGCAACTAAAATTATTGGCGCTGTAACTCTGATTGTTCTTGGCTTTTATCTGTTTTCCACGATCTACAATCAGATCATCGCGCAAAACGAAGGATTCTTCTATATGCTGATCTTTGGAGGGATCCTTGTTTTGGTGTTTGTGCTGATGAGCCTGATCACCAAGCTTCTTGCGTTATCGACGCAGGCCAGCGCCTCGGTCGGCCTGACGATCCTCGAGATCATCGTCATGCTGGCCTTAGCTGCTCTGTTTATCTATCAGCGGCTTTCCTTTGAGACTTCCCTTCCGGTAGAGGACAGCCTGTTTTACCGGGCAGCTTCGTTTATTACGGACGGGACGCTGAGCGGGAGTCTGGATGTCGTTACAAAGCTGCTGCGCAATCCGAACGATTACGCGTATGCTTTCGTTCTTTCCATGGTCTTTCATTTCACCTCGGTCCTTCCTGAGGTGGTGATCTATGTCAATATTTCTCTGCTTCTGATCATTGCCCTGTTTGCTTCTCAGATCTGTCGGAGGATCGGCGGCAGAGTCTGCGGACTGATTGCGTGGTCTGCTACCTTGTTTGTTCCCTCTCAGGCCTTCGGGGTCTATACCTTCAATTCGGCTCTTTTTTTTACGGCGGCTCTTTTGATCCCGCTTGATCTTTATATACAGCTCTATCTGTCCGAGGAGGAAATGCACACGGCAAAGCGGGTGATCAACTGTGTTCTGCTTGCCTTTTTCACAGGACTGCTTCTGATCACGGAGCCGGTAGCTATTCTCTTCGTTCTTCTGATGATCGTCCATTATCTGATCTACAGCAGGCGGCATTTGAAGTCTTTTTTTATTACATTAGGGGGGATCTTAGCCGTTTATCTGATCTTTGTTTTTGTCAAGGGCTCCTATCTGGGTGTGCCGGTTTCGGAGGTTTTTCGCTATACCGGATCTCGCTTTCGGGCCGGCTACAACGAGGATACCGGAGAGAACTTCAGCTTTTCCCAGATCTATGAGAAGTTACAGGAGGAGATCGACAATCAGAACAGCAACATTTCGGATAATTATTACTTCCTGACCAAATCGGACGGCTCGATCATTTCCGCGATCCAGTCCTCGTGGTTGCAGCTGGCGACCAGTCTGATCTATATGTTTACCCTTGTGCTTTGCATCAGCTGCGAGATCTTTATGTTTCGGATCAGGAATACCCGGGGCATACCGGTCATGCTTATGACCATCGGGACGCTTTTCGTTACCTTTATCAAGGCAGTCAACGATGCCAACGGTTTTTTTATCTTTGAGATCCTCTTGCTTTTGGGCGCGGTCGGTCTGGCCTATATGTACGAGAATCATCATCCGGAGGACTTCGAGGAGGAGGATATCGTTTCGGCCATGCAGGGGGCGGCCGCAGACGGTACTCTTACGGAAACGGAGGAGCTGACGCTTGAGGAACAGGAGGAGCAGCTTAAGCGGGCCAGAGCACTGATCTTTATCGGAGAGGATGACGAGCTGTACGAGCAGATCAAAAAGGAGGAGGCAGAAGAGAAGAAGCAGGCGGCGCTTGCGGGTAAAGAGGAAAAAAAGAATCCGGGGAAGCCCAAAAAGAAGTACAGCGATGACTTTGATGAAGAGGAGGCGGAAGAAGAGGTAAAGGAGGCTTCGTCTCAGAAAAAGGCTCCTTCACAGGATAAGGCTCCTAAAGAAAAGCGGTATGAGGATGACGACGACTATGAGGATGAAGAAGAGGAAGCCGTAGAGCGGGATGTGGATGAAGATGAGGATGAAGGTTATGCCGGGGATGAGGAAGAACTTTACGAGGAAGAGGAAGCTGTCCCGTTAGATAAAAAGGCCAGAAAGAAGCTCGAAAAGGAGCGGAAGAAGGCGGAGAAGAGAGCAAAGAAGGAGGCCAGGAAAGCCGCAAAGAGAGGGAAAGTGTCCGATAATGAGGACACATATTATGAGGATGAGGAATCGGACGAGGGATACTTCGAGGATGAAGAGGAGTTCGACTCTGAAACAGATCCCGACGAGGAGTTTGACGATGGAAATCCAGGGCGGGGGAAGCCTTTGAGAAATCCTCTTCCGATGCCAAAAAAGAAGGAGCGAAAGCCTCTGGATTTCGAGGACGATTTCGAAGATGAGCCGGAGGACGAGGATCCGGAAGAGGATGATGAGCCGGAGGAGGATGATTTCTACGAGGAAGAGGCGGAGGATGAGGACGATATCGAAGATGAAGATGATATCGAAGAAGACGATATAGATGAAGATGAAGAAGACGATATCGAAGATGACGATATAGACGAAGATGAAGAGGACGATATCGAAGATGATATCGATGATTTGTAATTGCCCAGTCAGCCACTCGCAGACTTGCGAGTGACGTGTCAGTATAGATGCGGAGCCAAGCTGCCGGGGCATTTCAAATGCGCAAGCTGCCCCGGCTGTCGTATCTGCCCAGAGTAACCGGGCAGATACGTTGATTTCGAGGAATAGGAGAAAGCCTTCTATTCCTCGATTTTTTTCAAAGGAAGGTCACTACGCGCAGGGGGATTTCAGCATCCCCGAACATACAGCTATTTCAGCAGATCGATCTCATAAGTAACCAAGCTGCGCGCGGAAACATCGTTTTTATTCCAGTTCGCCATGATCCGGTCGATGACCGGAGAGATATTAAAGGATTCTATTTTTAACAACAGCACGACGACCTGATTCTTTCCGCTCTGGGTGATCAGATCGCTCTGGCGAAGGGACAGCCTGAGAGTTTCGATAAATTCCTCGCAGGGGGGCGTATTCCCTTCGTTGTCATTTAACGTAAAGAGAAGGATCCAGACATTCGGACTGTAGTTCTTATTGATACGCACAAGAAACTGAAACAGCAGCCGGAATTTTTCCGTTGGAAGCACCAGTGCCCCTTTCGCGATATTTCTCTCGCTGAAAATTTTTATGATATTCTGGATATCCGAAACCTGGCCGCTTTCCGTACTTTCTTCGGCTTCTTCGTTTCGAAAGACATTATAGCCGTGCTTCCCGTTCTTCTTGACAAAATACAGCGCCTTATCCGCTTTCTTGAACAACTCGTTATAGTCTATACCTTCCTCCGGGGCATAGACGCAGCCGAGAGAGGCGCCGAGCGGGATATTCATATCCTCCCCGAGGATCCGCTTCGCTTCGGCCGTAAGCTGTTCGTTTATGAACCGCGATTTCTCCGCGATTACCGAATCATCCGAAATATTCAGGCAGAAGGTAATGAACTCGTCGCCGCCGATCCGGCCTACGATATCGTTGCTGCGGACCGCCCGCCGTAAAATATCAGAAAAGGAGATCAGGATCTCGTCGCCCGCGGAATGACCGTAGATATCGTTAACTAACTTGAAGCTGTCCAGATCCACGATCATAAGGACTCCCTCGGCGCTTCTTGTTAAAAAGCCGATCTCCTTGGCGGAGGAGGTCTTGTTTAACAGGCCGGTGAGCTGATCGGTCTGGGCGGCGCTCTTTAAGATATGGAGCTTTTCAACGGTCTGAAGGATATTATCGACACGCCGTAAGAGTACATCAGAACGAAAGGGCTTGCGGATGAAATCCATGGCGCCGTTTTCAAAGCCCTTGCTCTCGACATCCTCGTCATGATCCGCTGTCATAAACATAAACGGGATCTGTGTATTGTATTTGGCCTCCAGCCTGCTCTGTAACTCCATCCCGGAGATCCCGGGCATCCTGAGATCCGACAGGATCATCTCGGGGCGCTCTTTTTCGTACAGGGTGATGGCTTCTTCTCCGGAGGAAGCGGTAAAGGTCTGGTATGCCGTAGAAAGGATGTGTTCGGTCATCATTAAGGAGACCGGCTCGTCATCCACAATAAGAATTTTCTTCATAAATCCGTTGTCTTTCGTTTCTTTTTATCTTAACATAACAGGTCAGGGATTACAAATACAGGCTGCAACACAATCTTATTTTATCTTGAATAATTTGAAACATTTGGTTATACTAATGAAAAACGGATGAGGCCCTTGGCCTGGTCCGTTCGTTCACGGAGGGAAAGATTATGACAATAGATATTTTAAGACAGTTCGGAGCGGATGTGGACGACGGACTGGCAAGATGTATGAACAATGAGGATTTCTACCTGAAGATGGTCAATATGGGACTTGCGGATGAGAGGTTTGAGACGCTTCGGGGCGTTTTGGAGCAGAAGGACCTGGATACAGCCTTTGAAATGGCGCATGCTCTGAAGGGCGTTGTCGGAAATCTGGCGCTTACGCCGATCTATACGCCGATCAGCGAGCTGACGGAGTTACTTCGGGCAAAGCAGGCGGGAGATTATCTCGGCCTTTACGACAAGATGAAGGAGCAGAAGGATAAGCTGCTGTCCATGGGATAAAAGATACCGTGAATGATTTTAATTCGGTTTCCGTAAGTTCCACAATGAAAAACAAAAACCGGCCTGTCAAAGCGACAGACCGGTTTTTTATGCGCAGGGCCGCGTAAGGAATATTTCCGGCTGAAGCCGGACGCGGCCCGCGCGGCGAGCAGAGGGATTTCATCCCCCCTGCTCGATAAATTATACTGGTTAACGTTTTTCATTGCCGATCAATCGGACTCGCAAACGCAATTCCAGTACATTCGCTTTATCATAAGCGGCAACTAATTGCGTTCGCGAGTATAAATGATTTACGGCATGATCTTGCGATAGAGTTCCTTGAGCTCCTCAACATTTGTATCTCTCGGATTTCCGGGACAGCAGGCATCCGCGAAAGCATCTTTGGCCAGCACATCCAGATCCTCTTCCTTGATCTTATCGTTGGTCTCAGGGATTCCTACGTCCTTGGAGAGCTGCTTAACGGCATCGATCGCGGCCTTGCGGTATTCCGCCTGTGACATGGAATCCACGCCTTCTACGCCCATAGCTCTTGCGATCTCGCGGTAACGCTCGCCGGTGCACTCCTGATTGTACTCCATAACGATCGGAAGCATCATAGCGCAGGCAACACCGTGAGGCGTATCATAGTGCGCGCCGAGGGTATGAGCGATTGAATGCGCGATTCCAAGACCTACATTGGAGAAGCCCATTCCGGCGATATACTGCGCCAGTGCCATTCCCTTTCTTCCCTCGGGCTCGTTGTTGACGGCACTGCGGAGGTTCTTTGCAATCAGCTTGATCGCCTCGAGATGGAACATATCCGTCATTTCCCAGGCGGCCTTTGTCGTATAGCCTTCGATCGCGTGGGTCAGAGCGTCCATTCCGGTAGAAGCGGTAAGGCCCTTAGGCATCGAGGACATCATATCGGGATCGATGATGGCTACCTCGGGGATATCGTGCTCGTCTACGCAGACAAACTTTCTTTCCTTCTCCACATCGGTTATAACATAGTTGATCGTAACCTCAGCAGCTGTTCCGGCTGTCGTAGGAACCGCGTGATTCTTCGTCGGAGCTACGCCCTCAAGAGAGCGGACATCGGCGAATTCCGGATTGGTAATAATAATACCGATGGCCTTTGCGGTATCCATAGAGGAGCCGCCGCCGATAGCGATGATGGAATCCGCGCCGGCTTCCTTAAAAGCGGCAACGCCGTCCTGAACGTTCTTGATCGTCGGATTCGGCTTGATCTCGGAATACAGAGAGTAGTCGAGCTTCGCTTCCTCTAAAAGATCCGTTACTTTGGCGGTTACGCCAAACTTTACCAGATCCGGATCCGAACAGACAAAGATCTTCTTAAAGCCCTTTGCGTTCGCTATGTTTACGATTTCCTTGATCGCTCCGCTTCCGTGATAGGAAACGGTATTCAGTACAATTCTGTCAGCCAATTCTTTTTCCTCCTGTACATTCGTTTTGGGGAACCACAGAAAATTTACGGTGGTCCCGTTGTTCTTCTTCCAGATACTATACTAACATCAGATCCGGCTATTTTCAAACAATATCTTGTCCGTCCGTTTTTTTGAGTTACCATTCACGGGTTAGCCGAATGCGGTTCTTTAATATCTAAACAACCAAAGAGATGATAACGCTATAGAAAATAGTGATTAATTTAAATTTAA
>JAFSXN010000130.1 GCA_017444015.1 Lachnospiraceae bacterium
AAGCACTTGGCTGGGAAGCCCCTGTAGTTGCCGCATAAGCTTTCTGCCAGACTCATAATACTTGATAAAAGCTTGTTAAAGAGCTTGTGGTGATGTTTTGCGCTTTTTTGGCTACCCGGGAGATTTTGTTTCAGAGTAAAAGGAAGGTATGTTTATACATATGAATCCAGTGATACCTCCGTTGCCGCTTTTTCCGGAAATGTGATGACTGCAAAGGGCGTTGGAAAGGCTACCCTGACGCAGACAGTCCTGACTTACTATCAGGAATGGGACGAGGATGAAAAGAAATGGACTCCGGAGGAGGACCCTGACGAAGAGGTCAATACGGTAACGGTTTATGTTGAGGATCCTTCGATCGAAAAGAGTATCTCTATGAACGTGGGAGAGAGCAGAGAGCTGGCAATTGCAGGTCTTTCATCCGATTCGACTGACTACTATCCGGTTTGGTCGACCTCTGCTGTTAACGTTGCATCTGTAAGTGACAATGGTACTGTGACGGCCAATGGCGCGGGGACAGCGAAGGTGACGGTTAGTATTCTTGGAAAGACCCTTACCTGTAATGTGAAGGTCGTTGACTTTACGAAGGTTACTGACTTTTCCGGAGAGATAGACCTTAGTCCGTCCCAGACTGAAACGATAAAGAAACAGGGTTTTACCGCAAACGGAGCCACCTGGAAGGATTTAAACAAGGTTGAAAGCAAGAATAGGTTATTGCTTATTATAATGACGTTGTTATGATCACACCGGCGGGAAAAATTACAGCGATCGGTTCCGGAACGACTACTGTTAAAGGAGAGGATAAGAAAGGGAATACGATCGAGCTGACCGTGAAAGTGCCGGAGCCTGCGGCAAGGAGTATATATCTCAACGTTAATAAGAACAAGACAATAAAGCTTACCGGGATCAAGATTGCGGATCTGCAGGATTGGACCGAAAGTACAAATGGAGCTGTCGCTGTTCTGGAAAATAAAAACGGGAAAGTGACGGGAAAAGTAATTGGAAAAGCCTACGGTATTTCTGAAATAAATTGCAGATGGAAGCCGAAGGAGCTTAAGGACATAAGCGGGATCGGGGTTACATTTCCATTCAGGGTTTATGTCGAGGATCCGAGATTAGAGGAAGATTTAGAAGGCAGCCTGCCCTCGAAATATGATGATGATGACTTTGAGACAGGTGTTCTGTATCTGAAGAACAAGAAAACCAGAACTTATCAGGTGGCGGTTGAAGAATATGATAGTTATACGCTGAAGCTGAACGGAGTATATCAGACAGTGCATTTTACGAGCTCTACTCCCAGTCTTGTCAGTGTCAGTGCCGAGGAACAGGAAACGGTTTTAACGGGTTACTATACGGGGAAGTATCCCAAGAAGACAACACTAAAAAAGGGAAAGGTGGCTGCTTCCGTTAATGGAGAAAAGATTACTGTAGAAGTAATAGTCGTCGTATACGGCGACTATGGTGAGTAGAGAATAGAGTTTCTATGGAGAAAGTCGGGTTACTGCAACGGGCAGAGGAGTTAGTACGAATAAGTAAAAGGTCGTAATTGCCTGGTTGCCTCAGGCTGATACATGAGGTCGGGAGGGTCTTTAGAATGGGGACTTATGTGAATCCGCAGAGTGAAAGTTTTCGGGTGGATCAGGGTGGAGAGATCTATGTTGATAAAACCGGGATGTTGTCTCTTTTAAATAAAATGATAGATACTCCAAAGCATTTTCTTGCGGTCAGCCGTGCGAGGCGGTTTGGGAAATCTATGGCGGCGGGGATGATCGATGCGTATTACAGTAGGGGCTGTGATTCCAGGGAGCTCTTTTCTCCCTATGAGATCGCAAAGGATCCGGATTTTGAAACTTATTTGAACAAGTTCAATGTCCTGCATTTTGATGTGGCGACGTATTTTAACAAAGCAAAAACTCCGAAGGATCTCATACCGATGATGGACGGGGCGCTGCGGAGGGACTTTCTGAAGGAATTTCCTTATCTGGAAGCGATAAAGCCAGCAGATACTCCTGAGGCGATGAATCTGGTCTATCAGGAAGAAAAGCGCAGATTTATTGTAATCATTGATGAATATGACTGTATTATAAGGGATGCGCCGGAAAACGAGGAACTGATCCGGGCGTATCTGAGATATCTGCGGGGCTTCTTTAAAACGGAGGAATCCAAGCACTTTCTGGCACTGGGCTATATCACAGGGATCCTACCGATCAAGAAGATCAACGGAGAGTCGGCGTTAAATAATTTTATGGAATTTACTATGACAGAGCCGGGAGATCTGCAATCCTTTTTTGGCTTTACGCAGGATGAGATCAATGGCCTTTGTGAGAGGTATAACAGGGATCCGGAGGATATTCGGGATTGGTATAACGGGTATTATCTGTATGCGCCGGTCAAAGAAAAAACGCAAGAGGAAGGTGAAGACCGGGAGGAAGGGAGTATACGCTATTTTGGCGGAAGTTTTCAAAAACTGAAATATATGTACAATCCGAATTCTGTTGTTGAGGCTTTTATGCGTAATCGGCTTATTTCTTATTGGAAAAATACCGGTTCTTTTGCTTCGCTGAGGGATTTCATTACGTTAAACTATGCGGGGCTCAAAGAGGATGTCGTTTCGATGCTGTCGGGAGAGCGGATTGGAGTCAATATCCTCGGTTTTCAGAACGATGTAACATCGTTTAAGACAAAGGATGATGTGCTGACCTGCCTAATCCATATGGGGTATCTGGGGTATGACGCGAGTACCGAGGAGGCTTTTATCCCCAACCGGGAGGTGGCTGAGGTTTTCGAGGCGGCTATCGTGACCGGGGACTGGGATGATGTGGGAGACGCGCTAAGACGGTCCGGCGAACTCCTTCGGGCGGTATGGAAGGGCGACACTGAGAAGGTGGCAAGGGTCATCGCAGAGTCCCATCAGGATTACGCTTCCATCATCAATTTCCACGATGAGAATTCCTTAGCTACAGCGATCATGATGAGCTTTTATACGGCAAGAGGGGACTACTATGTCAAAAGGGAATTGCCAGCGGGAAGAGGGTTTGCTGATATCGTTTTTATACCGAAGCAGAACAGAAAAACGCCTGCGATGATCGTAGAACTGAAATGGAACCGGAGCGCGAATACCGCGATTCGGCAGATCAGGGCGAAAACCTATACCGGGGCTCTTTCGGATTATCACGGGGAGATTCTTTTGGTGGGGATCAATTATACGAAGAAGAGCGGGAAATATACCTGCAGGATAGAAAAAAATATTCTCTGCTGACTCCGGGATGGTTCCTTTACGCAGATAAAGGAAAAGAAATTATAGAGTCATAATGCTTACAGCCGGATCCCGTCCTGCTTTAATATATGAAAGAACAGGATTTTTTTCAGGGAAAACGTGATCACGTTGTCGTACTCGAGGCGGTAGGGCGGAAGTAATATGAGACCGGCTTCGCTTTGCCTGGCAACGTATCTTTTTTTGTCCGTAAGATACGTTGCAAACCTGTCCGAGACCAGTCTGAGATAGATCTCCGTGACTTCGAAATCGGAGTGGTCGCTGCTTGCGACTTCCACCGAAATATTCTTTTTTTTCTTTTTCTTCATATATTCCAGAAGATTTGGAGTGATCCTGAATTCCATAACTATTATAGGAGAATACAGTAGTTGGATCGGTCTGTCAATAGATATAAAATCACAAAAATTATATTTGTACTTACACTGATCTTTATCTGGGGGCATTCCCTGCTTTCGAGAAGTATCTCATCAATCGAAAGCCGTACTATGACAGAGCTTGTTTACGGGACGGGGGTCTATGAGTATTTGATTCGCAAATACGCGCATCTTCTGGAGTTCTCTGTTCTCGGGTTCGAGCTGTTCTTACTGGCTCCCGTTCTTCCCCTGAGGCTTATCTTTAGCAACAATTCCGGGGATATTCCGTTTTTACATTATCTTGCCGCCTTGAATCTGGGCGGGATCATTGCCTTTATTGATGAGACATTCCAATATCTCTCCGGCAGATCTCCGGAGATCCGGGATGTATGGATCGATCTTCTGGGAGCTTTCTTTGGTTTATGTATTGGTCTTGCAGGAAAGAAGCTTTGGAAGGTCCTGAACAGTCAGTCGGATTTGTCCGTTACCCTTGTTCCGATGCTTCGGCTTGCGCTGCCTGCGGTGCTTCAGAATATTATGGGAACGATCATGCAGTATGTGGATACCGCGATGGTAGGGCATCTCGGAGAAAAGGCCACCGCTGCGGTCAGTACGACGACTACGGTCGGCTGGTTAGTCGGCTCGCTCCCTTATTCCTTTGCGATCGGCGCTCTGACCCTCATCTCCCAGGCTTATGGGGCAGGCGACAGGGAGCGGATCAAAAGGTGCTCAAAGCTTGCGGTGATAAGCGGGATCGTGATCGGCGCGGTACTGACTGCGTTAACCCTTGGTCTTTCTCCTTTTATTCCGACATGGATGCATGCGGATCCTTCGATCAGGGAGAGCGCATCCCGGTATTTCTTCATCGTAAATCTGGTGATGCTGCCGAGAGCGGTGAGCATACTTATGACGACCTCCCTTCAGGCGGTAAAGGATACAAAGACCCCTATGCTGATCGGTCTTATTTCGAATGGGCTGAATATTGTTCTGAACGGGCTATTGATCTACGGATGCGCTCTTGGCGTAACGGGAGCGGCTATTGCTACGGCGGTCTCCAATCTGGTTTCCAGTATCCTTATTATCGTGGTATTTTTCAGAAACGAGTGGCTCAGATTCCGACCGGGAAATCTATCGGATTTCGAAGGAATCCGAAGAAACTGGGAGTTATTTAAAACGATGGCCGGGATCGCACTTCCTGCTCTGTTTAATTCCGCGGCCGGGTGCCTTGGTCATGTGGTATTTGCCAGTATGGTAAATGGAATGGGAACTACGATCTTTGCCGCTCACAGTCTGGCGCTTTCCGCGGAGGAGTTTTTTTATATGCCGGGCTACGGGATCCGGACGGCTACCTCTACACTGATCGGGAATGCCGTTGGAGAGCGGAACGAAAAAAAGGTGAAGCAGGTCAGGAATACCAGTATACAGCTGACGGTTTCGCTGATGTTCGTAAACGGGCTGATCCTTTTCTTTAACGCGGCCCTCCTGATGCGTATCTTTACGAACAGTCAGGCCGTTGTCCTGCTTGGCGCGGAGATATTAAGATTTGTTGCGTTCTCGGAGCCGTTTTTCGGGCTGAAGATCGCCGGGGAGGGAGTTTCCGTCGGTCTCGGAAGAACGAAGAGTGTCTTTATCATCGAGACTCTCTGTATGTGGGGGATCCGGATCCTTTCGACCTATATCGTGATCAATTATCTTGGATTGGGACTCAGCGCCGTCTGGTGCTGTATGATCGCCGATAACGCCTGCGCCGCAATCCTTCTTACAATAAACGGCAAATATATTTGGCGTTTACAATACGATATGTAGCGCAAGGAAGATCAAATAACATAGTTATCCGTTGTAAAGGCTTCGTGTTCGTTCAAAAGATCCTGAAGAGTGATCCCGCTTAGATAGTCGGTGATCACCTTATATAACCCGGTCCACATCTTTAAGGTGGCGCAATCCTCGCTTCTGTCGCAATCATTGGAGGACCCATCCAGACAGGCTACGGGCGCAAGGCTTCCTTCCGTCAGCGTAAGGATCTCTCCAATCGTATAGTCCTTCGGCGCTCTGGCAAGCCGGTAGCCGCCCTGAAAGCCACGGTTGGCACTTAAGATGTCAGAACGGTTCAAGATCGGTACGATCTGTTCCAGATATTTTTTTGAGATATCCTGTCTTCTTGCTACGTCCTTTAAGGAAACATAGCCATTCCCCTGATTTTCCGCAAGATCCAGCATCATCCGGATGGCGTAGCGCCCCTTGGTCGATATTTTCATAGTGATTTATATTCCTTTGTTTTTTCTTTGAACCTTCCTCTATACTATATCACAGATCGGAAAAAAATGTCCATAAAAAACTCATATAACATATGGAATTAGTATGTAATGAGTGGAAAAACAAAACCGGGGCAGTTGCCCCGGTCTAGTTTTTCCTTACTCATTATCTTTGGCTTTTACCGTAAATTCAATGGATCTGTTCAGCTTTCCGCTGCTGCTGCCGTTGGTCCAGCCGGAGCGGTAACTGCTGAATTTGATACTGGCTCTGCCGGGTCTGACTCCCCGTACTCTGACCCGGACTGAGCCGCCGCTTGTTTCCGACTTGACGACCCTGAGAACGCTGTCATTGGAACTCCTCGGGCTGCCATCGAGAACTACTGCGTAGGAGCCGTTATCCTTGATCGTAAAGGTGATCTCTTCGTCAACCTTAACCTCTCTCTCGTCCGCATCCGCCCAGACCTCTGTCGGCTTGTAAAAGTTTGCTGTTTTTTCATCACTTGAGACAGTGGTTCCAAATTTATCACTGCAGGTAATTACCACGGTATATTTTCTTTTCGCTCCGCGGTTCAGATCGGCCTCATCTTCGAAGGAATAGGATTTCTGCGTTATTACTCCCTCCTTTTCCTGACCGTCAAAACCGGGTGATGTAGCATACAGTCTGTACTTAAAGGTCAGATCGTTGCTATGGGCATATAGCTGGACCATATCCTTGTCGTTTAAGGAGAAGGTGACCCGGGCGCCTTCGGCGAAAGCTTTTCCGCTGCGGTAGGAGGCAGTTACGGAGCCTGCGGGCAGCGGTTTATTTTCTCCTTTAACTATGTCGCAATACCCCGTGGGATTATTCAGGTCTATCGTGAGACCGCAGACAGCATAATAATAGGAAGAAAGACGCTCGGCCTCGTCGTTAAAGGTACAGCCGGTAAACGACTTTTTGTCGGAAGGAAGGGTGGTTGACTGCCCGTCAACCTTTTTCGTTATCGTTCCGTCCTTCATAATATCGATCTGTACCGGCCATTTCCCGGGATCGGATTTGGTCTCTTCCGCAGCACTGTCGTAATCTGCCGTACTGATCCTGCTGATCCTGTAGCCGGTCAGATCCTTGCCCATACCAGAAATTGCGGCCCATTTCAGCTTTAAGGTCAGGACATCGTAGACCTCGAGTTTGAGGTTCTTCGGGGCCTTTTCCGAATAAGTAGGAACGACCCCTTCCGTATCGATCGTTACGGAGTAGGAATATTCATCATAGCTTGCGGAAGCCTTTGCCTTGTTATAGACAGGCCGGATCATATAGTAGTATTTCTTTCCGATCTCGACCTTCTTGTCGGAATACTGTTCGATCCGGTATCCGTCGGAAACTTTTTTGGGGCTGGCACCCTTGATAACAAGGGAATAATTGGGATCATAGCCGGGAGCATTCTTTTTAAGCTTGACCTTCTCGTCAGCAACCTTAAACAGCGCTTCCAGCTCCTCAGGGGTTTTACTTTCTTTAGAATCTACCGAATATCTGTAGATGTAGTAGAATTTCGCGCAGTCGTCATGCTTCCAGAAAAAATCGATTCCCTTGTTTCCGGTGTCGTAGGCGAAGAGATCCTGAACCTTTTCATAGGTAGTTTTGTTATAAAAACCGTCACTGAAACCGCCAACGGCACCGCCGGTCTTTGAAACTGTCCGGACGGCATAATAGTGTTCCTCCTCGGGAGGGAACTTATTGTACTGAACATAATATAAATTCAGAGTGGCTCCCTCTACTTCGACAGTAAGCTTTGATACATCCTTCGGCGTATAGCTCTTAAGCACCTTATAGGTTCCGTAGGGAGTATCACTGATCAGAAGCTGAATCTGTTTCGTTTCCGCGGCTGAGGCAGGATCTTCCTGGGACTGGAAGATGACATAGCCAAGGGTATTGCAGGTTCCGTAGGAATCCGCATGGATCCCGCCGGCATTTGTTGTAGCTTCTGTAATTTGGGCAGGATCAGCGCCTGTAATACTAAAGATCGAACATTTTGACGGACCCTTCTTAACTGACATTATATTTGAGGAACCGGATGTCAGGGTCAGATCCCGGTGCTGATAGATTGTTTTAACGCGAAAGAAATAATTGGTTCCGAGCTTCAGTTTCGTTTCATCGTCATAAAGGACCCCGCGGCTTGCCGGAGCAGTCTGGGTTTTGCTGATCGTATAGGAAATGACCTCCAGTCCCTCGGAAGGTGTTATATAGCCTGCGGGATTTTCGGCAAAGGTTTTTTTCGAATCAGCCTCCAGCTGATAGCTGATATATGTATTCTGATTCAGATAGGAGAAGCAGAATTCCTCCTGCTTTTCATCAGCGCCGCCTTCTACATAAAAAACATAGGGAGCGATCGTTCCGAGATAGTTTGCCTTCACCTCGGTCCCTGCCTGATCATAGCATTCCAGACGGATCAGTCCGGTATAGAGATCATAAGCGTCCGCAGTTTTGATCGTTACCGCGGAACCGGCTTTGGCAGCTGCCTTTGGCCAGATCTCCTTCCAGCCCTTTGTTTCGTCCTGGTCATTCTGGGAGAGATCCTCCAGAACATACAGCTTAAATTTCTTATATTGCTGCTTAAGGACTTTATCGGTAATCTTCCAGGAGATCTTTACGCTTTGGTTTTTCTGCACAGCAGCATTCAGCTGTATTTCGGATCCGTCTTTGTACTCCGATGCTCTTTCGGGGGATTCTCCTGTTGTGATCTCATTTACGGTTATATGCTGCTTTTTCTGGTCCTCCGCGTCTTTTGTGACCATAAAATAGGGAGAAGCAGCAAGGAAGACGGTATACCTGGTATTCGCTGCCATATTATGACGTCTGTTTGTCCCCGGATCTATATAGGTTGAGAGAGCCTGGGTATTGAAACCTGCCTCGTTATAGATATCGATCGGGGTAATATATATTTCTTCGTCGAGCTTCTCCAGATCCTCTGTTTTTACGACAGCTGCGTACAGAGTGACCGGCGTATTATTGGTAACCCGGATCGTTTTTCCGCCGGGGGTTACCTGTATCGAATCAGAGGGGATATCGAAATATATCTCGAAGCCCTGATACATAATATCAGTTGAATAAGCGGTACCAGTTCCCTTGAATTCCACCACGATGTATCCGGGGTGTATATTATCGGAGAATTCCGCGAATTTCGTGGTATAATCGGTACCTTCCACAAGAACGGCTTCGGTGTTCTTGTTTTTCACGGTAAATTCCGGTTTGATTTCCGAGCCCGTATATTTGAACGAATCGGATTCAGATGTGATCACGATATTATCCTCATTGAAAGGGGTGATCGCCGTACCGTTTTCTGCGCCGTCCTGCAAAGCGGCAGCATCGGAGCCCTCTGCCGGAGCCTGCGCATCCGTTTCAGTCGTTTCCTCTGCGGAATTCTCTTCCGTTGAAGGGACAACCTCTGACTCGGAGCTTACCTCTTCGGAAACTCCGGCTTCTGTAATACTTTCTGTAACATTTTCTGTTACGTTTTCTGTAACCATTTCTTCTGCTTCCGGTGTGATTCCGTCAGCAGCAAGTACGGCTCTCCCCGGGCTGAAGACCATAGCTGCTGTCAACAGCAGGGCAAGCAGTCGTTTTGAAATTCCATGCTCTTTCTTTAACATAGTGCCTCCTCTTAATAATTATTCAGAACAGTCAGCCTGTTCCGCATAGACTCGCGAATCGCTGAAAAAGGCGATTTGCTCTTTATCTTATGGCACCTTGAAATACAGGTGCTCATAAGATATATTTTATAATAAATAGTTCGTATTTACAAAAGAACAATTATAAAAACAAAAAAATTTTTTGTCATTCACGGGTTTTTTGAATACGGACGCAGGGATCCGTGAAGGATAACCAGATTTTTACCATGTTTACGAGGAGACGGGGAATCTATTATAATAAGCGTAGCCTGAACGACATTTCAGAATAACTTATACTCATTAACGTAAATCAATGCCGTTACGTAAACTGTATAACGAGCAAACGTGGGATGCTTAAGAATAAAAACGGCATTTAATTGAGTTTGCGAGTATATTTCAGCAAACAGGAAAGGAAAGGACGACTATGGTAGTAAGAAACGAGGACAGAGAGTATCAGAAGTTAGAAGGAGGATGCAGAAGAAAGGTTTTAGCCTACAGCGACAATATCATGAATGTCGAGCTGCTGTTTGAGAAGGGTGGAAAGGGCGCGATGCATTCGCATCCCCATGAGCAGATTGGATATGTGATCGAGGGCAGTCTTGTTTTTCACGAGGAGGGCAAGGAGGATGTGACGCTTCATACGGGAGATACCTATATTGTCGCTCCGAATGTCAAACACGGGATCGACTGTCTGACCGAAGTAAAGCTGTTAGATATCTTCACGCCGATGCGGGAGGACTTCATATAATCTCGACGGTCCGTGTCCGGCAGTTCTAATTTGACATATTTTTAGAAAAATTATTGTATGCCTTTGTGAATTATGCTAAACTATTTATGAATTGTTTCATATTTTTTTATCATTAGTGACGATTCGAAGAGGTGACTTTTCGATTCGCTGCAACACTTTATTATTCTAAAGGGAGGAAGATTTCAATGAAAATGAAGAAGATTGTTTCGATTCTCTTGGCCGGAACGATGGCTCTTGGCCTGACAGCCTGCGGACTGAGCGCGGCTCCGGAGGCGACAGCGGCTCCTGCGGCGGATACCGCGGCAACGGAGGAAGCGGCTCCTGCGGAAGAGGCAGCTCCTGAGGCAAACGCTGACGCAGCGGCAGCAGGCGATCCGGCGGTTACCCTCGTTATGGCAGAGGTTAATCCTCTGGATACGATCGTAGGCCGTATGGATTCGAAGTTCAAGGAAGAGGTTGAGAAGCTCTCGGGCGGTTCCATTACGATCGATCTTCAGGCTTCAGGTGTTCTCGGCTCCGAGAATGACGTACTGGATGCAATGCTCGGCGGCGCCGGCACGATCCAGATCTCCAGAATTTCCGCGTTCGCTCTGACGAACTACGGCGGAGAGAAGAGTAAGCTGTTATCGATCCCTTATACCTTTGTTGACAGGGATCACTTCTGGGCTTTCGCTAACTCCGATCTGGCTCAGGAATTCTTGAACGAGCCCTCTGAAAAAGGCTCCGGTGTTAAGGGCCTTTTCTACGGCGAGGAAGGCTTCCGTCATTTCTTCACGGTTAATCCTGTAGCGGGTATCGACGATTTCGCGGGAATGAAGATCCGTGTTTCCAACGACCCTGTTATGAACGGAATGGTTGAAGGACTTGGCGCTTCTCCGACAGTTGTTGACTTCGGTGAGCTGTATTCCGCTCTTCAGACCGGTGTTGTTGACGGTGCTGAGCAGCCGACCGCGAACTACAAGGCAAACGCGTTTGACGAGGTAGCTCCGAACTTTATCCTTGACGGACATACCCTTGGCGCGGTTCAGGTTATTATTACCGACGATGCCTGGAATTCCCTGACAGAGGCACAGCAGGCTGCTATGACCGAGGCGGGCGAGATCGCTTCCAATTACTGCCACGAGATTTCCGAAGAGGCTGAGAACGAGGTTCTTGAGCAGTTAAAGGCTGACGGCGTTAATGTTGTCGAGGTTGCGGACAAGACGCCCTGGCAGGAGGCTTGTAAGGCTGTAATCGAAGAGAATACGAGCGATCAGGCTGAGCTGTATCAGCAGCTGTTAGATTTCGCGAAGTAAGCCAGTTCAGAAATTTTCATCAACTTTTTACGGGCACAGGGCCTCTGTCCTGTGCCCGTTTTCAGGAAATCAGTAAAATATCTGCTCAGGCTAGCGCAGATATTAAGAAAGGAGACGCTTTTATGCCGGCAATTTTTGAAAAGCTGGACAGGGTAAAACCGGTTTACGATGCGGTCTATCATTTTACGGCGGTGCTTTGCAAGCTGTTACTGATAGCGGATATTCTGATCGTATCGTTTCAGGTGGCCGGTCGTTATATTCCGTTCATCCCGGATCCTTCCTGGACAGAGCAGGTTGTTCTGACGCTGATGGCCTATATGGCTGTGCTGTCGGCTGCTCTTGCCATAAGACGGGGAGCGCATATCCGGATGACGGCGTTTGATCGCTATCTTCCGAAGCAGCTGCTAAAGATCTTAGATATTCTCGCGGATGTGGCGATCTTTGTTCTTGCGATCATTATGATCACGGTGGGCTGGAGATACGCGAAGGATATCGGAGGAAAGGGCTTCTATGAGAGTATGCCCTGGCTGTCCCGCTTCTGGATGTATTTTCCGGTACCGCTTGCGGGAGTCGCTATGCTTGTTTTTGAGATCGAGGCTTTATATACGCACGTAAAATCCTTTTTCGTGAAGGAGGAGAATAAGGAAGGGGGCGAGGAGAAATGACAGTTAATTCAACAGCGATCGCGGTGCTTCTGATCAGCTTTTTCGTTATGATCCTTTTACGTTTTCCGATCGCGTACGCGGTAGCGCTTTCCTCAATCTTCTGTCTGATCGCGGAGGGCAATAATCTTTCGACCCTGTGCCAGTTTATGGTCAAGGGAATCAGTTCCTTCTCGCTGATGGCGGTTCCGTTCTTTATTACCATGGGCGTACTGATGGGCAGCGGTGGTATTTCCGAGAAGCTGATCGCTCTGGCGGATGCCTGCGTAGGCTGGATGACCGGCGGAATGGCGATGGTGAATATCGTTGCCTCCTATTTCTTTGGCGGGATCTCCGGCTCGGCTTCGGCGGATACGGCTTCGCTGGGCTCGATTCTGATCCCGATGATGGCGGAGCAGGGTTATGACAAGGATTTCTCGACTGCCGTTACGATCACCTCCTCCTGTGAGGGACTTCTGGTCCCGCCTTCGCATAACATGGTTATTTATGCTATGAGCGCCGGTGGTGTTTCGGTCGGAGCGCTTTTCCTTGCGGGCTATATTCCGGGAGCTCTGCTTGCGATCTCTCTGATGATCGGCTCCTATATTATTTCAAAGAAGCGCAATTATCCGAAGGGCTCCAAATTTTCGTTCAAGGCTCTGTTAAAGCAGCTGTCGATTTCCATCTGGGCGCTGGCGGCGATCATCATCGTTGTCGTCGGTGTTGTCGGCGGTGCGTTTACGGCGACGGAGTCAGCGGCGATCGCGGTTATCTACAGTCTGATCGTTTCTGTCTTTATCTATAAGGGAATGGATTGGAAGGGTGTCTGGAAGGCGCTTGATGAGTGCGTGAATACGCTTTCGATCGTTTTGATCCTGATCTCGACCTCGGCGGTCTTCGGAAACTGTCTGACAAGGCTTCATGTTCCGGATCTGGCGGCGAGGGCGATCACCGGGATCAGTACCAATCCTTATGTTATCGCGCTGTTGATTGACCTGATCCTTCTGGTGCTGGGCTGTATTATGGATATGGCTCCGATCATTCTGATCGCTACACCGATCCTTCTGCCGATCGCGACCTCGATCGGGATCGATCCGGTTCAGTTTGGAATTATTATGGTATTAAACTGCGGTATCGGACTTCTGACGCCTCCTGTCGGCGCGGTGCTGTTCATCGGCTCCGCTGTGGCGAAGCTCCCGATGGAGAAGGTCGTCAAGGCGACGCTGCCGTTCTATCTCTGTATGATCGTTGTTCTGATCCTGATCACGTTCATCCCGGGGATCAGTATGTTCTTACCGAATCTTATGAGATAGAAAATGAAATATAAATGTAACGGTCCAGTCAGCCGCCCGCAGGCTTGCGGGTGGCGTACCAATACAGAATCAGAGGCAGGCAGCAGGGGCACTTCCAATGCCGGGGCCGCCCCTGCTGCCGTATCTGCCCAGGGTAACCGGGCAGATACATATACTTATACGTACAAGGTAAAACCGACCGATCTGTGGCAGGTCCGGATGTATTACGCCTACGCCTCCTATCTGGCTATGGTCAACATCATCGCGATCTTTGCCTCCGTAGCTCTTCTGATCGCTTTCTGGAGAAACGGGGCGCCGTGGGTCAGGTTGGTTTTACTGCTGTTTCTTTCCCTCTTTACGGTGATCCAGCCGTTATATATTTACTATGATTGTAACAGACAGCTGAAGGCGCAGGGGGAGATCGAGCTTACCTTAACGTTTAATGACAGAGGGCTTACGATTCTGACCGGAGGAAAGACAGAAAAGCACCCCTGGAGGGATATCATTAACGTTTCGGTCAAGCCGACGCTTATTGTGATCTATACCGGGCAGAGTCAGGGGTATATCCTGACGAACCGTGTTCTGGGCGAGACGAGGAAGGGGTTTCTGAGTTTTCTGCGCGAGGAGCGGAGAAAGGCTCAGGACAGGTAGACAATATTTAATTGTATGGAGGTTTGGCGTGACGGAATTTGATTTTAACAGGATCAGGGATCCGGAGTTTTTTGAGGACAGGAGGCTTCCCGCGCATTCGGATCACGAATATTACCGAAGCGGTACGGAGAAAAGAAACGGGTATTCGAGCTTTAAATATTCTCTGGACGGTATCTGGAAGTTCTACTATTCCCGGAGCTTTGACGGAATGGTGGCGGATTTTTATGAGACCGATGTGGACTGTCTCGGCTGGGAGGATATCAGAGTTCCCGCCTGTATACAATTAGAGGGCTACGGCTCGCCACAGTATACGAATATCGCTTATCCATGGGACGGCAGGGAGGAGGTCGAGCCGGGAGCGATCCCGATGGATTTCAACCCGATCGGACACTATGTGAAATACTTCTATTGTCCGAAGGATATGAAAACAGAGAAGATCGGGATCCACTTTGACGGCGTGGAAAGCGGATTCGCGGTCTGGCTGAACGGGCATTATATCGGTTACAGCGAGGACAGCTTTACACCGGCGGAGTTTGACCTGTCCGGGGCAATCCAGACGGAGGGTTTGAATAAGTTAGCGGTCATGGTATTCCGGTTTACGTCGGGGAGCTTCTTAGAGGATCAGGATTTCTTCCGGTTTTCGGGAATCTTTCGGGAGGTATATCTGTTCTCGACACCGGCTGTGCATATCGAGGATCTAACGGTCAAAACGCTGTTTGACGAGGAATACAGGGACGCAAAGCTCAATCTGCATATCAGGCTTTCCGCTCCGGGTAAGGCGCTGATCAGTTTAGAGGGACTGTTAAAGGACCTGACACCGGAGGGGAACGATATTTTCAGTGTGGATGAAACGCTGGACGTTGAGAATGAGCTGACCTATGAGATCCGAAAGCCTCTGAAGTGGAGCGCGGAGGCTCCGAACCTCTATGAGCTGACCATCGTTGTCTATGACAGGGAAGGCGAGAGGCAGGAGACCGTTGTTGAACGGGTTGGCTTCCGGAAGTTTGAGTGCAGGGACAATATCCTCTGCCTGAACGGGAGACGGATCGTATTCCGGGGGGTCAACCGGCACGATTTCTCTTCCTGTAAAGGGCGGGTCGTTTCCGAGAAGGAGATCCGCAAGGACCTGATCACCATGAAACGCCATAATATTAATGCGGTCCGGACCAGCCACTATCCGAATCAGACGGTATTCTACCGGCTCTGCGACGAGCTGGGACTCTATGTGATCGATGAGACGAATCTGGAGACCCATGGGACCTGGCCCGTCATTATGGCGGGAGAGAAGCCTGAGAATTATGCGGTTCCCGGGGATCGGCCGGAGTATCAGGAGAATATCATCGACCGGGCAAGGAGTATGTTCGCAAGGGATAAGAACCATCCCTGTATTCTTCTCTGGTCTCTGGGCAACGAGTCCTTTGGGGGAAGAAATCTTCAGACGCTGCATGACTGCTTTAAGAAGTGGGACGATACGAGACTGGTCCACTACGAAGGGGTCGTGAACGATCCGCGCTATCCCGATACGACGGATGTCGTCAGCAATATGTACTGGCCGGTTCGCCAGATCCGGGAGTATCTGAAGACGCATCGGAACAAGCCCCTGCTCAGCTGCGAGTATTCTCACGCTATGGGGAATTCCTGCGGCGGGATGTATCTCTATACGAATTACGCGGACAGGGAGCCGTTGTATCAGGGCGGGTTTATCTGGGATTATATTGATCAGTCGCTGACAGCGTATGATCGCTACGGTAATGAGTATCAGGCCTACGGCGGAGATTTTGATGACCGCCCGAACGACGGGAGTTTTTCGGGGGATGGGATCGTATACGGAAGAGACAGGGATCCCTCGCCGAAGCTGCAGGAGGTCAAATACAATTACCGTCCGGTTAAGATCGCCTTTGAGGGCGGCGGAGCGAGGTTAAATTATATCCCGCCGGAGGGAAGTACAGAGGCTTCGAAGGGTGCTTTTGACGGAGAGGGTGTCGGAGAGAGCGCCGCTTCTGAGACCCGGAGGATCAAGCTCTATAACCGGAATTTGTTTGTCAATACGTTAGATTATGATTGTTTTCTGACCCTGGAGCGGGGCGGGGAAACGGTTCTTACAAAGCAGTTAAAGGTTGCCGCGGCGCCTCTCTCCGAGGCGGACCTGGAACTGCCGGAGGAGTTTTCCGAATATATCGACGATCATCCGGGAGAGCTTGTTCTGACGCTGTCCTTCAGGCTTAAGGAGGATACGCTCTGGGCGGATCAGGGCTATGAGGTGGCTTACGGACAGGCGGTGTACGGCAGGGATCCTGAAATGCCTCATAAAAAGGCTCCGATGCGGGTCGTTCACGGGAGCTATAATATCGGCGTGATCGGAGAGGGCTTCAGGGTGATGTTCTCTAAGGCCGGAGCGGGGCTTATCTCCTATGAGTTTGCCGGAAAGGAGCTTTTAAAGCGACCGGTGCGTCCTAACTTCTGGCGGCCTATGACGGAGAATGACAAGGCGAATTTCCTGCCCTACCGGGCCGGACTCTGGAAGATCGCAAGTACCTACGCGATGCAGAGGAATCCGGAGGACCCCTATGATCTGAACATACCGATCAAGCTGGAGGAAAAGGATGATGAGATAACGATCGGCTACCGCTATCACCTGCCGAGGGTTTCCGGGCATGAGGATAAGCTGGTCTTGCTGGAATATACGGTTCATGCGGACGGGGTCGTGGATATCGAGCTTTCGATGGACGAGACGGCGGAGCTGGGAGAACTGCCGGAGTTTTCAGTAATGTTTACTTTACCATGTGAGCTGGATCGTCTGGAATGGTACGGTCTGGGACCTGCCGAGACTTATCTGGACCGGGCGCACGGGAGGCTTTCGGTCTATAGTAATAAGGTGAGCGACAATATGGCAAAGTATCTTGTTCCGCAGGAGTGCGGCAACAAGCTGGGTGTAAGGTACGCGGAGATCACGGATGAAAAGGGCGGGCTGTGTTTTTTGGCGACGGGAGATTATATCAGTCTTTCGGTGCTGCCGTGGTCGCCGAATGAACTGGATTGCGCGGAACATCCCTATGAGCTTCCACCGGTGCATTATACCTATGTCCGGGCAGGGCTTGCGCAGATGGGTGTTGCGGGGGATGATACCTGGGGAGCGAAGACCAAGCCTGCGCATATGATCGATAATTCAAAGCCGCTATCGTTTAAGTTTTCTATCGTTGGAGTTTAGGAGGAGAAGAGAAATGCCCATTACAGATTTTCTGGAGCGCAACAGAAAGCTATATGGCGATGAAGTTGCGCTGATCGAATTAAATCCGGAGCAGAAGGAGACAAAACGAGTCACGTGGAAGGAGTATTCCCTGATCGAGCAAACCTCGGATGCCCCGTACCGCAGAGAGATCACCTGGAGCGTGTTTGACGAGAAAGCCAATCGGGTCGCGAATATGCTTCTGTCCCGCGGGATCAAGAAGGGCGATAAGGTCGCGATTCTGATGATGAATTGCCTGGAATGGCTTCCGATCTATATGGGGATCCTAAAGACCGGAGCGCTTGCGGTTCCGTTTAATTTCCGGTATTCCGCGGATGAGATTTTGTACTGCGCGGATCTTGCGGAGGTGGATGTTCTGCTTTTCGGGCCGGAGTTTATCGGCCGGATCGAGGCGATCGAGGAAAAGCTGTCGCATAACAGGCTGTTGATCTTTGTCGGGGAGACGTGTCCGACCTTTGCGGAAAGCTACCGGGAGTTAGTGGGGGATTCCTCCAGCGAAGCGCCTCTCATACGGATCGAGGATACGGACGATGCGGCAATCTATTTTTCCTCGGGTACGACAGGGTTTCCCAAGGCGATCCTGCATAAGCATTTGAGCCTTATGACGGCGGCGATTGTAGAGCAGCACCACCACAGTACGGGACGGGAGGATTGCTTCCTTTGTATCCCTCCGCTCTATCATACCGGGGCGAAAATGCACTGGATGGGGAGCCTGGTGGCGGGCTCGAAGGCGGTCCTGTTAAAAGGGACAAAGCCGGAATATGTTTTTGATGCTGTTTCGCGAGAGCATTGTACGATCGTCTGGCTCTTAGTGCCGTGGGCTCAGGATATACTGGACGCTTTGGACCGCGGCGATATCAGGCTGTCGGATTACGATCTTTCGGGCTGGCGTCTTATGCATATCGGGGCGCAGCCGGTTCCGCCGTCGTTAATTAAGCGGTGGAGAGAGTATTTCCCTGAGCATCAGTACGATACGAATTACGGGCTGAGCGAGTCCATCGGTCCGGGCTGCGTGCATCTTGGGGTTGAGAATATCCATAAGGTCGGAGCGATCGGTGTGCCGGGCTACGGCTGGGAGTGCAAGATCATAGATCCGGACGGGAACGAGGTCGAGCAGGGACAGGCCGGGGAGCTGTGTGTTAAGGGCAACGGTGTTATGGAGTGCTATTACAACAATCCGGAGGCGACGGCGGAGGTCTTAAAGGATGGCTGGCTTCTGACCGGGGATGTGGCGATGCAGGATGAGGACGGGTTCTATTTTCTGGTGGACCGTCTGAAGGATGTCATCGTTTCCGGTGGCGAGAATCTGTATCCGGTGCAGATCGAGGATTATCTCAGGCAGTATGATAAGGTGCACGATGTGGCTGTGATCGGGCTGCCGGATAAGAGATTGGGAGAGATCGCCGGCGCGATCATTTCGATCAAGGAAGGTATGGAGTGTACCGAGGAGGAGATCGACGAGTTCTGTAAGGGCCTCCCAAGATATAAGAGACCGAAGAAGATCATATTCGCGGAGGTTCCGAGAAACGCTACAGGGAAGATCGAGAAGCCGGAGCTGAGAAGAAGATACAGCGTAGAGCGGCTGGTTGAGAGGGAGAATGAAGGATAAGGAACGAGAACGGTAACGCAAAGCCAGGCTCGGAAATCGGAGATTTCCTCGCTGTTGGCTTGCGCCAGATCAAATAGAAAAGAGAGGCCATCGTTTGTGCAAGCACAACGAGTGATCTCTCTTTTCTATTTTGCCTGGCTTTGAGGAAGAATCGCGAAGCGATTCTTTTATGCGGGATTTTCGGGAAAATCCTGTGCAGCCCGCGGATTCCTTCGGAATCCTGGGAACCGCTGAGTTAAATCATATACGGCTTGATTACAGCCAGAACGTCCTCTGCATTGCCTTCGGCGTGGATGTTCAGATCGATCGGCTTGGAAAGATCCAGGCTGAAGATACCCATGATCGACTTCGCGTCGATAACATATCTTCCGGATACCAGATCAAAATCATAATCAAACTTCGTAATCTCGTTTACGAAGGATTTTACCTTGTCGATCGAATTCAATGAAATCTGTACTGTTTTCATACTCTTTTCCTCCTGTGTTGCTTTAAAATTATGAGAGAATCCAATGTAACTGTTCAGTCACAGCCTGAAAAGTTACGAACCGGACGCGGCTACCGCATAGAAATGCGCCCGGCTCATTGCTCCGATACTGTATTGACACGCCCTCAGCGACAAGCGCTTCGGGTGCGTAACCCTTAGTTGCGAAGCAACTAACGGGCTGCCTGAATAGTTATAAATCTTTACATAGCTCCGCGAAATATGAATCGCCGGTAGTTGGAATGCGGTTTGTTCTAAGCCTTGCCGCAAGCAACCTTATCTTAATTCGCGCCCTGATAAAAGTCAATACATAAAAAGACACAAAAATAGCGCATTTTCCTTATGCTGTTTTAGCCTTTTTATCATAGGATGTTTCGGCCCACAAAAAAATATAGACAAAAAAGAGGGGGCTTAGGAAGGAGTATTTTGGATGCATGAAGGGGTCCGAATACAAAAAAAACCACACTGGGAGCGGGATTCTTTGTAGGATATGTCAATATACCGGGATTTTAAAGGATGCTATAATTGAAAAAGGCGGCAGTAATCCCCTTCTTGAAGAAAGGGGGTGATGCCTATGATTACTCTGGATGAATTGCTTCAATTCAGTATCCTTATAGTAGCAATTATAGGTCTCGTAATCGAGATAAGTCATAAAGACAAAAAATAGCCGCCCCTCCTGACCGATCGGCGGCTATTTGCCATCACATGAGGGGCATTGCTGCCGCCTTTTTATACAGATATTATAGCATGCAAACAGCAATAATCAAGATAAAAATTGGAAGTTTAAGATGTTAAGAGTAGCGTTTCACAATCTGGGCTGCAAGGTCAATGCATATGAGACAGAGCGGATGATCCAGAGCTTTTCCGACGCGGGATATGAGATCGTGGATTTTGAGGAGGAGGCGGATATCTATATCGTCAATACCTGTACGGTAACTAATATCGCGGACCGAAAATCAAGGCAGATGCTGCATCGGGCGAAGACAATGAATCCGAGGGCTCTGGTGGTAGCCTGCGGCTGCTACGTTGAAACCAGAGGGAGCGGGAAGACGCCGCAGGAAATAGATCAAGGCGAGAGAACGATTTTTTCGGAGACGGGAACTCAACGAAGCAGAGAAAAAACGATTTCAGAGATGGGGGTCGAACCCAGTGGGGAAAAAACAATTTCAGAGACGAGAGCTGTACGATCGGAGTTTGCGGAACAGGCAGCAGGCGGAGGGAGATCGGAAAGAGCCTGGACAGCGGATCTTTTGATTGGAAATAAAGAGAAAAAAGATATCGTAAAGATCGTAGAGGAATATATTGAGAATACCCAATATATTAATTGTGAAATAGAAAGTTTTTTGGCAGCAAAAAATAAAAATAAAGAGGGAATTACAAGGCAATTTGAACGAAACGCGAGCAATGAGACTGTACCCGAAAAGCCAGAGGAGACGAGCGGAAAACTGCGGGAGCTTCACGATCATACGAGAGCCTACGTCAAGATCCAGGACGGCTGCGATCAGTTTTGCAGTTATTGCGTTATCCCAATAGCAAGAGGCAGGATACACAGCAGGCGGCCGGAGGAGATCCGGGAGGAGATCACGGCTCTTTCGGAGAATGGGATCAAAGAGGTCGTGCTTACGGGGATCCATTTAAGTTCCTATGGGATCGATCTTAATGCTTATTGCGATACTAAATCGCAACGCTCTGTCAACTTAAAAATTGGTAATTCCCAAGTATCTGACGGATCAGTTACTACTTCTTTATCTGCCCAGCTACCCTGGGCAGATACGGCAGCCAGGGCTGCTTACGCATTGGAAGAGCCCTGGCTGCTTGATATCGGTACTTCATCGGTACGCCGCTCGCAAGTCTGTGAGCGGCTGACTGGGCAGTTACCTGCTTTTTCTTATAATCGGCAGGCGGCGGGGGGTGAGTTTGTTAATCGGGAGTTTATTCGAGTGATCGAGGAGACGGCGGAGATCGAGGGGATCCGGCGTATCCGGCTGGGGTCATTGGAGCCCCGGATCATTACGAAGGAATTACTGTCGGCGATCAAAGAAAATCCCAAGGTCTGTCCGCACTTCCATCTTTCATTGCAGAGTGGATGTGATGAGGTCCTAAGGCGGATGAACCGGCATTATACTACGGAGGAATATGAGGAACGCATCGAAATGATCCGTTCTGTTTTCGAGCATCCGGCGATCACTACAGATGTCATTGCCGGCTTTCCGGGAGAGAGCGAGAGCGAGTTTTTAAGGACAAGGGAGTTTCTGAACCGGATAGATTTTTATGAGACTCATATTTTTAAATATTCCAGAAGAAGGGGAACGGTGGCGGACAAAATGCCCGGGCAGCTGACCGAAAGAGAGAAGGCGGAAAGGGCGGAGCTTTTAGCAAAGGACGATAAGGAGCGAAGAGAGAGGTTTCGGGAATACTATTATAATAAGGAAGTGGAGGTATTGCTGGAGGAAGAAAAGATCATAGACGGGGAACGATATTTTGTTGGATTTAACAGAGAGTACGTAAAGCTGGCTCTGCGTTCCGGAGAGGATCTGACGAACCGGATCGTAACGGGCAGAGCAGGCGACATGGTTCTTTCACAACAACTGCTTGTGTTTTACAGGTAGTTGGTATACAATGTATTGTAGTAACGTAAAGTACTATAGAGGGTTAAAGAGGGAAATAATTACATAGGAGGAATACCATGCAGGACTTGGGAAGCACCCAGCATTTCAGCGTACAGAGTGAACCGGAAACCGGAGTCAAGCTCGTTCTCGCTGCCGTATATGAGGCACTGACCGAGAAAGGGTACAATCCGGTCAACCAGATCGTCGGTTATATCATGTCCGGAGATCCTACATATATCACCAGTCATAACAATGCCCGAAGCCTTATCATGAAGGTCGAAAGAGACGAGCTTGTAGAGGAGCTCCTGGAATCCTATATCAAGAAAAACGGATGGAAGTGAGTTACCATTAAGGCCCCTTGGGCCGTTAATGGTAACCGGGTTCTGCCATGTTAAATCGCCTGCGGCTATGGGCAGAACCCATCCCGAGTGTCAAATATCGGGCCGTAACTGCGCAAGTCTGCGTAGTTCGGCTAAGAAGAGTAACGGATAGAGGTCATTATGCGGATTCTGGGTCTTGATTACGGCTCCAAGACGGTTGGAGTCGCTGTTTCAGATCCTCTGATGCTTACGGCGCAGGGGGTCGAGATTATCAGACGGGAACGCGAGGACAAACTCAGGCGAACCTATGCGCGGATCGAAGAGCTTGTCAGTGAGTATAAAGCAGAAAAAATAGTCATCGGCTTTCCGAAGAATATGGATAATACCGAAGGAGAGCGATGCCAGAAGGTATCAGAGTTTGGCAGTAATGTCGGAAGAAGGACAGGACTGCCTATTGTGCTGTGGGATGAAAGACTGACTACCGTTTCGGCGGACAGGGCTATGGAGGAGAGCGGCGTTAAGGATAAAAAGAAGTATGTCGATGAGATCGCCGCGATGTTCATCCTTCAGAACTACCTGGACAGCCTGCGTTAGTTTTTTGGATTAAACGCTGAGATACCGGAGGTCATTACAGAAAATGGAAAAGCTGCGGTTTGAAACGGACGATGGGGTCCAGGAATTCTATATCATTGAACAGACAAAGCTAAATGAGAGAAACTATCTGCTCGTATCGGAGGAAGAGTCGGAGAATGCGGAGGTTCTGATCTTAAAGGACCTGGCGGACGAGCAGGATAACGAGAGTATATACGAGATCGTAGAGGATGAAAATGAGCTTTCGGCGGTATTTAAGGTTTTTGAGGAGCTTATGAACGATCTCGAGGAATAGGAAGGATTTGTGGAAGCGGATAATAATATAAGGATAATTCCCCTTGGAGGGCTGGGGCAGATCGGAATGAACATCACTGCCTTTGAGTACAGGGATTCGATCGTGGTGGTGGACTGCGGACTGGCCTTTCCGGAGGATGATATGCTGGGAATCGATCTGGTTATACCGGATGTTTCCTATTTAATTGAAAACAAAGAAAAGCTGAAGGGACTGGTGATCACCCATGGACACGAGGACCATATCGGCGCGATCCCGTATGTCATACGGCAGCTTGATATCCCGATCTACGCGACAAAGCTGACGATGGCGCTGATCGACGGGAAGTTAAAGGAGCATGGTCTGATCGTCGAAGTCGAGCGGCACGTGGTGAACTTCGGGGATATCGTAGCCCTTAAAGATATCCGGGTGGAATTTATCAAAACGAATCATTCCATTGCGGATGCCTGCGCGCTTGCGATTCATACGGACGCGGGCGTGATCGTTCATACCGGGGACTTTAAGGTGGACTATACGCCGGTGTTTGGCGAGCCGATTGATCTGCAGCGGTTTGCGCAGTTGGGGAAGGAAGGCGTTCTGGCGCTCTTATGCGATTCGACTAATGCGGAGCGGGAGGGCTATACGAGCTCGGAAAAGACGGTCGGCAAGGCGTTTGAATCGATTTTTGAGGATCACGACGATACGAGGATTTTTGTCGCGACCTTTGCGTCCAACATTGACAGGATCCGCCAGATCATTAACACAGCCTATAAATTCGGGCGGAAGGTGGCCGTTCAGGGACGGAGTATCGTCAATATCGTCGAGACGGCGCAGGAGATCGGGTATCTTGAGATCCCCGCGAATACGCTGATTGATATTGACCGGATCAAGGATTATCCGGACGAAAAGCTGGTTATCATTACGACAGGCTCTCAGGGCGAGACCATGGCGGCGCTGAACAGGATCGCGAACCGGCAGAATAAGTGGGCTCAGATCAAGCCCGGCGATACCGTGATCTTCAGCTCGAATCCGATCCCGGGAAACGAAAAGGCTGTTTCCAAGGTCATCAATGAGCTGACTATGCAGGGCGCGGATGTTATCTATCAGGACGCGCACGTTTCGGGACACGCTTCCAGAGAGGAGATCAAGCTGATCTATGCGCTGGTCAGGCCGAAGTACGCAATCCCTGTTCACGGAGAATACAAGCATCTCAAGGCGCAGGCCTATATTGCAAGGGACCTTGGCATTCCCAAGGAGAACATCTTTATCTTACAGGCAGGTGAGGTCCTTTCCGTGAGCTCTGCGCAGGCGGAGATCACCGGGAAGGTAGAAACGGGGATCCTGTTTGTGGACGGACTCGGTGTGGGCGATGTCGGAAATATCGTTTTGAGAGACCGGCAGATCCTTGCGGAAAACGGCGTGGTGATCGTTGTCGCGGCGCTCTATGAGGGAACCGGGACGCTGGCTTCGGAGCCGGAGATCATTACCAGAGGCTTTATTTATGTTCGCGAGTCCGATGAGATCATGTATGAGATGATGGAGGTCACACAGGAGACCTTCCGGAAGCTTCAGGATAAAGGGATCAGTGACTGGAATAAGATGAAATCCGTTATCCGGGATGAGATGGGCAGCTTCATCTGGGGGAAAATGAAGCGCAGGCCTATGGTGATGGCGGTATTTATGGAGGTATAAGAAGTAGACTATTGTAACTGCCCAGTCAGCCGCTCGCAGACTTGCGAGTGGCGTACCAATAAAGCAGCAGGGCCGAGCAGCCGGGGCATTTCCAATGCGTAAGCTGCCCCGGCTGCCGTATCTGCCCAGGGTAACTGGGCAGATACAGACTATTTGTTAATGAGGGGAAGCTATAAATGGACGAGAAGCTGGAACAGGCAGTCAAGGCTCTGATCGAGCAGCTGCTGTCTACACAGGAGTACGTTTCTTATCTGAAGGAGAAGGACCGGGTTGGGTCGGATGCCGAGTGTATGGACAAGATCCGCAGATTCCGGCACCTTTCCTATGAGCTGCAGAATCTGTCCGATGAGCAGAGAGTGCACGAGGGGGCAAGGATCGAGGCGGAGTGCGATAATCTGTGCTCCGATATACGGGTGCTGGATTTTATGGAGGCGGAGATCGCCTTTGTACGGCTGTATCAGGGGATCATTCATCGGATCATCAAAGAGATTGATATAGAGGAATAGTTTTATGAAGGTCAGAGAAATTGCGCTATCCTTCGCAAGTCTGGTCATACGTCTGGCGCTTGTGGTGATCATTGTTTTCGCGATCATCCGTTTCGGCAAGCAGGCGTATGAGTTCGGCTACAAGCTGTTTGCGGTGGAGAGCGTGGATGAGCCGCCGGGACGGGATATCGTCGTTTCGGTCGGTCCCGAAGACGGAATGACGGATATCGCGAAAATGCTGGAGGAAAAGGGGCTTACCGGGGACTGGAAGCTCTTCTTTCTGCAAAGCAAGCTGTCGGAATATAAGGATGCGATCGTGCCGGGAACCTATACGCTCAATACGTCCATGAACGTCGATAAGATGCTGATGACGCTTCAGAACATCGAGGATGAGGAAGCGGAGGAGCAGGGAGAAGCCGACGAGCTGACGGAGCAGGCGATCGAGGAAGGCGTTTCCGGGGACGACAATTTTGATATTTACGGCTACAACGGGGATGGCTCGGAGGGAGAGCTGATCGAGCCGGAGATCGTCGAGGACGTGGAAGCAGAGGGCGAGTAGTTGGACACTTTCGAACGGACGGCTGCTTTCATCGATTCCCTGTACGAAGGGAATACGGATTTTCTGGATGAGCTGGAAAGAACGGCGAAGGACGAGGGAATCCCGATTATTCGAAGAGAGGCCCAGAGGCTTTTACGGCTGATGCTATGCAGCAAAGAGCCGCAGGAGATCTTAGAGATCGGCTCGGCAGTCGGGTTCTCAGCGATCTTTATGGCGCAGTACTCCGCAGCGCATATCACAACGATCGAGAAGTATGAGAAGCGGTTTGCTCCGCTTAGGGAGAATATCAGGGCATCGGGCTTTGCGGATCGGATCACGGTGCTGTACGGCGAGGCGCTTGACCATCTGGAGGCGCTTTCGAAGGAAGACAGAAGGTTTGATCTGATCTTTATG
>JAFSXN010000131.1 GCA_017444015.1 Lachnospiraceae bacterium
GCATTGGACGCGTTTACCAAGATGCGCTTACAGGATGAGCTGTTAAAAATCTGGGAGAAGGAAAAGATAACAACGTTACTGGTCACGCACGATATTGACGAAGCAATTTATCTCGGGGAGAGAATTGTTGTCATGTCCCCGAAGCCCGGCATTGTCAAGCGTGTGATTGGTGTTGATCCACAGGAAACGAGGAATCGCACGAGTCCTGAATTTGTCTATCTGCGAAAGATTGTTTACGGAGAATTTTTCGGGGATACCAGTAAGGATCCGGAGTATCTGATATGAAGGAGCTGGGGATCATCGGCGGGCTGGGACCGCTTGCGACGGCAGATTTTTACCGGATGATCGTAAAGGAAACACCGGCCTCCTTCGACCAGGAGCATATCAATGTCTGGATCAGGAGCCTTGCTTCGACACCGAAGAGGGTGGAGTTTATCCGGGGGGAAAGTTCGGAGGATCCAACAGGGGCGCTTTGCAAAACCGCACGGGAGCTTGCGGATTTGGGGGCGGATATCCTTGTGATGCCGTGTATCACAGCACATTATTTTTATGAAAGAATCCAGGCTTCTGTTTCCGTTCCGCTTTTAAACGCGGTAGATATCACTGCTTCGTATTTAAGGGAGCGGCAGTTCAAAAGAGCCGGCTTTTTAGGGACGGAAGCGATTATTGAAAGCGGATATTTAGAGGATAGATTCTCGGCGCAGGGCATAAAGCTTCTGACTCCCGCGGCGAAAGAGCAGGCGCTTGTGAAGAGGATCATTTTTGAGGAGATCAAAAAAGACAGACCGCCGGATATCTCCTCATTAGAGGAGATTATTAGGACTCTTTTTATGCAGGGTGCCGAGGCGGTACTGCTTGGGTGCTCCGAGCTGTCTACGATTGAAAATGTGGGAGAATTATCGGACAGTTTTCTTATAGTGGATATGATGCGGCTTCTGGCAAAGGAAGCGGTGCGGCTCTGCAGGAGCTCTTGAGAGAAATACGGATTGACGAAGGGAGAGAGTATGGCTGAGGTAGATTATGGGACGTTAAAAAAAGGCGGTTTTATGCGCCAGAAGCAGAAAAACCATTTTTCCTTACGATTGGGGGTAGTCGGCGGGACAGTTACGACGGAGCAGCTTGCCGCGGTTACAGAGGTAGCGAAAAAGTACGGGCACGGTTATATTCATCTGACCTCCCGGCAGGGGATTGAGATTCCTTATATTAAGCTGGAGGATATAGATGCAGTAAAAGAGGCGTTGGCAGAAGGGAATATCGCGCCCGGCGTCTGCGGACCCAGAGTCCGGACGGTAACAGCCTGTCAGGGGGATACCGTCTGTCCGAACGGCTGTGTGGATACACAGGCAATCGCGCAGGAGCTAAGTGAACGCTATTTTGGAAGAGAGCTGCCGCACAAGTTTAAATTCGGCGTGACCGGCTGCCAGAATAACTGCCTGAAGGCGGAGGAAAACGATCTTGGGATCAAGGGCGGGCTGCGTGTAGAGTGGAAGCCGGATACCTGTATCCGTTGCGGACTTTGTGAGAAGATTTGCAGACTCGGCGCGATAAAAATCGAAAACGGAAAGGTACTGATTGACCAGGATAAGTGTAATTACTGCGGAAGATGCTTTTATTCCTGTTCCACGGACAGCTTCTTAGGAACAAAGGGATATATCGTAAGCTTCGGCGGACTGTTCGGGAACCGGATCAGTCAAGGAGAGGTGATCATTCCTTTTATCGAGGACAAGGAAAAGCTGTTTGTAATCTGTGATGTGACCTTAAAGTTTTTTGAGGAGAACGCCAAACCCGGCGAGCGCTTCAAGTATACGTTGGAGCGGGTCGGCTTTGAGAAGTTCCGGGAGGCAGTCTTAGAGGCATATGAGGGGTGAATGAAACGAATGACCGCACAGGATGATTATAAGCATATAACAGCAGAGGCGTTTTCCAAACTGGATTTTGACAAGGTAACGCTCCTGGATCTCAGGGAGCCGGACGAGGTGCTGGTGAGTGGTATCAAAGGCGCGATCAATCTTCCTTTTTCCGAAGGCTTTGGCAAGCTGGATACCATTCCAAAGGACAAGCCGGTGGTGGTATTTTGCCGCGTTGGAGACTGGAGTGAGCAGGTCGCGGAGATCCTTTCGGAACGCGGATATGATGTATGCACGCTTGACGGAGGCTATCATTCCTATCGGGAATTTCTTTCCGGGCAGGATCCTGAGCTGATTGATGCCAAGGGACTGAAATGTCCGGGACCGATCGTGAAGGTCGCGGATTACCTGCGGGATAAACCTGTTGGTGAAACCATACGCGTGGAAGCAACAGAAGATGCGTTTGCTTCGGATATCAGGGTCTGGTGCGACCGGACAGGTAATCTTCTGGATAAGCTTACCATAGAGGATGGTATCATAAAGGCACAGATCACGCGGGCAGATAAAAAAGAAGCCGCCGTTTCGAGGGAACAGAACGATAAAACCTTCGTCGTGTTTTCGGGGGACCTGGACAAGACCATAGCAGCGTTTATCATTGCAAACGGCGCAGCGGCAATGGGAAGAAGAGTCACGATGTTCTTTACCTTCTGGGGACTGAATATTTTAAGAAGACAAAAGAAGGTAAAGACAGCAAAGACATTCATTGAAAAAATGTTGGGCATGATGATGCCGAGAGGCACGACGAAGCTGGGACTCTCCAGGATGAACATGGGAGGTGCCGGCGCAAGGATGATCCGGGGCATCATGAAGCAAAAGGGAATCAGTTCTTTGGAGGAACTGATCGAAAGTGCAAAAAATCACGGCGTAAGGATCGTTGCCTGTCAGATGTCGATGGATATTATGGGAATCCATCAGGAGGAACTGATCGACGGTGTGGAGCTTGGCGGTGTTGCGACATTCATCGGGGCGGGTGAGGAATCCGATATGAGCTTGTTCATATGATCCTGATTCTGTCACAGACTGGCTGGAAAAAAAGCAGCGGCGCTTTTGCGGTAATCGCAAAAAGGAAATTTAGGGGTTGACAGGAAGAACAAAATGGTTTATAATACCTACTAATTTGATGGGTAAACTATGATATAGAAACAGAGGGTATATTCATGTTGTATTTAAAAAGTATGAAGAGGAATATGTGCTGTAGTATGAGCAGTTTTTGTTATGGAGATTGTTGTATGCTCCAATTTGATGAGTACGCTTCTTTTTGCCCTGCATGACCGTTGTATGAAAAATAACGAAGGTTGAAAAGAGGCGGGA
>JAFSXN010000132.1 GCA_017444015.1 Lachnospiraceae bacterium
AGGGCGGTACATATTCATTGCTGGTGTTGATGTACACAAACGATTTGTTCCGTATGTAAGCACCTTTAGGCCACGGAAATACATTGTCCTCGCTGCGGTCGATTCTCGGCATACTTGACACCTCCTTGCGAGGTTATATTAACACCTCGCAATATTAATGTCAAGGCCACTACGGAAAATGTAGTATATGTAATTAAAAACCTCCCACATGTAGTATTATCAAGGTTCTTTCGATGCATAAATACGTTTCTGGATTTTATAATTCTTAAAGTCACACCCTCTGCGAGGTGATAATTGTCACGAAGTTAGGGAAGTTATGCAAGGCTTTGGAAGATGATCGGAACTTATGAGAGTTGTTATAAGTCCTTGAAGCAGGATGTACATCCGCTTGATTATCTTAGAGTTAACGTTGGCCTCCAACAGTTTGATGAGTTTTATGAGGCCTTTGATGTAAAAGAGGGAGATGGTATGTATCTTGCACCCGAGGATAGAGTTTTAGTTTGGTAAAGGTGGGCGACAATTCATTGCTGATCTGGATCAGACACTTAGGAATATTGGTTTATGAGGTTAATGCGAGACAAGCATAAGAAACACGATTATGCCTGCAGCTTGAAAGAGTTGTCTTTTTATGCTATCGTTAAGGCGGTTCTGTTAGTTGAGCAGCAATTACGGAGGCGTTGTGAATGGGCATATACCTGAATCCGAAAAATGAGAATTTCAGGGGGGTCCTGAAGGCACCGATCTATGTAGATAAGACCATGACGCTCGAGGAGCGGAATGGTTTTATCGACAGAGAAAATAAGTATGTCTGTGTATCCCGTCCCAGACGCTTTGGGAAGACCATCGCAGAAGAGATGAGATGAGTTGCCGGTATGGCTGAAGAAGTTATGACTCAACCTGCCGATTTAATAGGACATCTGTCCGGGGGACGAAAAGAACAAAGCTTTTGGAGAAGAAATTATGATTATACCGGAAAAAGAAGAGCTGTATAGTTATAAAGAAAGGGGTTATCGGTACTGTCCGATCAGGATCGAGACCTTTGCGGATATACGGACCCCGATCGAAGCACTGCGTATCCTGAAGGAGAGAAGTGCCCATGTCTTTATGCTTGAGAGCATGGAGGAGCAGGAGCGGTGGGGAAGATATACCTTTCTCGGGTATGATCCGTCCTTATGCATTACCTGTACGAATGGGGAACTGAAGGTGACGGATACGGAGGGAAATCCGGTTCATTCAGAGCTTACCTCGCATCCCGCAGGTTATCTGAAGACCCTGATTGAACAGTACAAATGCCCGCAGCTTCCGTCCTTTCCGACCTTTACCGGCGGACTTGTAGGGTATTTTGCCTATGACTATATCAAGTACAGTGAGCCGGAGCTTAGGCTTACCGCGGCGGATGAAGAGCATTTTAGGGATGTGGATCTTATGCTGTTTGATAAGGTGATATGCTTTGATCATTTGAAGCAAAAGATCATCCTGATCGCTCAGGTCTGCCTGGATGAGCCGGAGAGCTCCTGTGATGAGGCAGTCCGGTCTCTGAAGGAAATGAAGGACCTTCTGGAAACCGGAGTTTACAGCGCTTTGGAGTACGGCGCGCTTCGGTCCGAGTACCGTCCGCTCTTTAAAGAAGCTGATTTTTGTACTATGGTGGAAAAGGCAAAGCGCTATATCTACGACGGCGATATCTTTCAGGTCGTGCTGTCTAACCGACTGGAAGCGGAATTTGAAGGCAGCCTGTTAAATACCTACCGCGTTCTGCGCACGATCAATCCCTCGCCTTATATGTTTTATTTTTCAGGGGATGATATGGAGGTCGCCGGGGCTTCTCCCGAAACGCTGATCAAATGTGAAAACGGCGTTCTGCACACCTTTCCGCTGGCGGGAACAAGACCGCGCGGCAGGGATGAAAAGGAGGACAAGGCTCTCGAGGCGGAGCTTCTTTCCGATGAAAAGGAGCGTGCGGAGCATAATATGTTGGTAGATCTCGGTCGTAATGATATAGGGAAAATCAGCGAGTTTGGATCAGTAGAGGTCGAAAAATATATGTCGATCGAACGGTATTCTCACGTGATGCATATCGGCTCGACGGTTCGGGGGATGCTGAAAAAGGAGTTAAGTGTCTTTGACGCCATAGATTCGATCCTTCCGGCGGGGACTCTCTCCGGCGCGCCGAAGATACGGGCCTGTGAGATCATTAATGAGTTAGAGGATAATAAACGGGGAATTTACGGCGGGGCAATCGGCTATATTGACTTTGCTGGAAACCTGGATACCTGTATCGCGATCCGCATCGCGTATAAAAAGAACGGCAAAGTGTTTGTCCGGTCCGGGGCGGGGATCGTTGCGGATTCCGATCCGAAGAAGGAGTACCGGGAGTGCGTAAACAAAGCAAAAGCCGTAATGGAAGCGATCGTGGAAGCGGGACGGCTTGGAGAGGAAGCGTTATGATACTGCTGATAGATAATTTTGACAGCTTTTCCTATAATCTCTACCAGTATATAGGCAGTATAGAGCCTGATATCCGGGTGGTCAGAAACAATGAGCTTACGGTTGATGAAATAGCAGCGCTTGCTCCGGAACGAATCGTAATTTCGCCCGGACCGGGGAAACCATCGGATGCCGGTATCTGTGAACCGCTTATAAAAGAGCTTTTCGATTTCTGCCCGATCCTTGGCGTATGTCTTGGCCACCAGGCGATCTGTGAGGCCTTTGGCGCGCGCGTCGGACACGCGAAAGCTCTGATGCATGGAAAGCAGTCAATCGCGCATATCGATACGGAATCCGCTCTTTTTAAAGGACTTCCTGAAGCGCTCCCGGTAGCCAGATATCATTCTCTGTCCGCGACGGCTGAAACAATGCCGGAATGCCTTAGAGTTACAGCAAAAACAGGGGATGGAGAGATCATGGCGGTGGAACATATAGAATATCCGGTGTACGGGCTTCAATTTCATCCCGAATCGATCCTGACCCCGGATGGCATGAAGATTATTGAGAATTTTATTAAAATCGATCATCAATAATCCATCCTGGCTACCCTGTGCCGATAGATATATAGGAAACGAATTTATTTAATACGTTTCCTATAATTGGGCTTAGAGAGGTAAATGGTATGTTAAAAGATTTGATGCTGGGGATCAGCATCCCCTTTATCGGCACCGCAGCAGGCTCTGCCTGTGTATATTTTATGAGACAGGAATTGTCAAGGATGGTTCAGCGTTCCCTGACCGGGTTTGCCGCAGGAGTCATGGTCGCGGCTTCGATCTGGAGCCTGCTCATTCCGGCGATGGAGCAGTCAGAGACGATGGGGAGGCTTGCCTTTGTTCCGGCGGTGATCGGATTCTGGCTCGGCATATTATTTCTTCTTCTGTTGGATCGTATCATCCCGCATCTTCATATGAACGCAGAGAAGGCAGAGGGGCCGGAAAGCAAGCTGGCCAGGACGACCATGATGGTTCTTGCCGTGACACTGCATAATATCCCTGAAGGAATGGCGGTCGGTGTCGTATACGCGGGATTTTTGTCCCAATCCGCTATGATAACTGCCGGCGGCGCCTTAGCGCTTTCCTTAGGTATTGCGATCCAGAATTTTCCAGAAGGAGCCATCATTTCCATGCCGCTTCACGCGGAGGGACAAAGCAAGGGGAAAGCTTTCCTGAACGGAGTTTTATCCGGCGCGGTTGAACCGATTGCCGCGGTATTTACGATCCTGCTTGCCGCTCAGATCGTTCCCGTCATGCCGTATCTTTTAAGCTTTGCCGCGGGTGCTATGGTGTATGTCGTTGTAGAGGAGCTGATCCCGGAAATGAGCGAGGGAGAACATTCCAACATCGGGGTCGTTATGTTCGCGGTCGGATTTACGTTAATGATGGCGCTTGACGTATCGCTTGGATAGGAGAACTGATGGCGGGTACGCTTCCGGAACAGGCGGGGAAAACAGATAACTTGAAAAATGCCGGGAGGTATGCTACTATAGTTAGTGAATGCTAACTATCATGAAAGCTTTCCGATTGCTTTGTATTGCAGGGAAAGCTTGATTTTGCCATAAGGAGGATAGTAAATGAACTGGAAAAAGGTTGCATTGTTTGCGGGCGGTGCTTTGTTCGGTTCGGCAGGAATAAAGATACTGTCGAGCAAGGACGCCAAAAAGGTCTATACGCATTGTACCGCGGCGGTTTTGCGGGCGAAGGACGCGGTAGTGGATCAGGCAGCCATATTACAGGAGAATTGTCAGGATATCTATGAGGAAGCGCTGCAGATCAATGAAGAGCGCCGGAATGAGGAAGCGGAATGCGCTATCGAATAAAGTCCGATATTCCGGGCCGGCTTCGTGTAGAGCCGGATATCAAACATATGAGCATCCTGCAGGCGGACACGTTTTCCTGGTACCTGCAGGGTTTTGCATGTATTGATGATTTTAGTGTAAATGAGCGCACTGCCAGCATCACTGTCAGATATTCCTGTACAAAGGAAGAGATCATCCGGATACTGAAGGACTTTGATTTCAAACAGGTCGACGTTCCGGAGAGCTTTCTCGAAGCCTCCGGCCGGGCGGATAATAACCGCTATTATGAAAAAATCGTTACTTCCATTGTTCTGCATTACGGCAAGCTTCTGATCCTTCCGGATTGTGTCAGATATGCTCTCTCCTGTCTAAAGGCAGTGAGATATATCTGGCGGGGGCTTCGGACGATCCCGGAGAGGCGGTTAAAGGTAGAGCTTCTGGATGCGGCGGCAGTCACAGCCTCGATTCTGACCGGGGATCATTCTACGGCGGCCTCTGTGATGTTTCTTCTGGATGTCGGCGATACTTTAGAGGAATGGACGCATAAGAAATCCGTGGACGACCTCGCCAGGCGGATGTCATTAAATGTGAGTACGGTATGGCGGATCGCAGATGGCCGAGAGGTTTTAACCGATGCCGGAGATATCGTTCCGGGTGACAGTATCGTTATCCGGATGGGCAATATTATCCCCTTTGACGGGACTGTACAAAGCGGGGAGGCGCTGATCAATCAGGCTTCCATGACCGGCGAAGCGATACCGGTACACAGAGCCGCGGGAAATACTGTTTTTGCGGGGACCGTTGTCGAAGAGGGAGAGATTACTGTCCGGGTGGATCACATAAGCGGGTCCGGAAGATTTGATAAGATCGTTAAGATGATCGAGGAGTCCGAACGGCTGAAATCCTCTTTGGAAAGCGAAGCGGAGCGCCTGGCGGACCGGTTGGTCCCATATACCTTTGCCGGGGCGGGGCTTACCTATCTGTTTACCAGAGATCTGACGAAAGCGGTCTCCGTGCTGATGGTCGATTACTCCTGCGCGCTCAAACTGGCTATGCCGATCTCCGTATTGTCTGCTATCAAAGAAGCCGGGGATTATAGTATCACGATCAAGGGCGGCAAGTTTATAGAGGCGGTCGCGGATGCGGATACGATCGTATTTGATAAGACTGGAACTCTTACAAAAGCCTGTCCAGTTGTCAAGGACGTTATTTCCCTAAACGGGGAGGAGCCGGACGAGCTTCTTCGGGAAGCGGCCTGTCTGGAGGAGCATTTCCCTCATTCCATTGCGAATGCGGTTGTAAAAGCGGCGGCGGAAAAAGGACTTACCCACGATGAGATCCATACGAAGGTCGAGTACATCGTCGCGCATGGGATCTCAACAACCTTAGAGGATAAGAAGGCGATCATCGGGAGCTATCACTTCGTATTTGAAGATGAAAAAACGGAGCTTTCGGAGGAAAATAAGAAGAGACTTTCGGAAATACCGGAGGAATATTCCAGACTTTATTACGCGAAGGACGGGAAGCTTTCAGGGGTCATACTGATCGAGGATCCGCTTCGTCCGGAAGCCTCCGAGGTCATAAAAAAGCTGCATGAGGTCGGGTTTGAGCATATCGTTATGATGACCGGAGACAGTGACAGTACGGCATCTGCTATCGCTTCTCAGGTTGGCGTTGACGAATATCACGCAGAGGTACTGCCGGAGGATAAGGCTTCTTATATCCATCGGATCAAAGAAGCGGGCAGGAAGGTCATTATGATCGGCGACGGGATCAACGATTCGCCTGCGCTTTCGGAAGCGGACGCAGGTATCGCGGTAAGCGAGGGAGCGGAAATCGCAAGGCAGATCGCGGATATCACCATTGCCTCGGAAGATCTTTCGAGCCTTGTTATCTTAAGAGAGCTCAGCGATCTTTTGATGAAGCGGATCCGGTTCAATTACAGGACGATCGTAGGCTTTAATACCGGTCTGATACTGCTTGGCGTTTTAGGGATCCTTCCCCCTTCGACCTCGGCGCTTTTGCATAACACATCTACGATCCTTCTGGGTGTGAAGAGTACAACCAGGCTTTTGGAAAAGAAGTAGTTGGAGGCAGCCAGCCTCAAAACGATATAGAAATGAAATATGTCGCGAATGCGGCATATTTTTGAAGCATAGGTTAGTCTATGCTAACTATAGAATCTGAAACAGGAGGTAATTATGAAAAAACAGAAGGAGAGCGCGCTGCAAAGGACGCTCAGTTACGCGGGAAGCTACAGGGGACTTATGTACCTGTCCTTCCTGCTTTCCGCCGCGACGGCGGTAACGGGGGTGATGCCTTTTGTGTATCTGTGGCGGATCATTAAAGAGGTATTAAGTGTGCATCCGCATTATGAAAACGCCACAGATATCGTGCATAACGGATGGATGGCGGTGTGGTTTTCGTTAACCACGATGCTCGTCTATTTCATAGCGTTAATGTGCTCGCACTTGTCGGCATTCCGAACCGCAGCCAACCTGAAAAAGACACTTTTGTCGCATATCGCGAAGCTGCCGGTCGGATTTGCTGACGAGATGGGCTCCGGAAAGCTGCGAAGAGTAGTGCTTGAAACGACAGCCTCTGCCGAGACCCTTCTAGCGCATAACCTGCCGGATATGGTACAGGCCATCGTTACCCCGGTCTGTATGGTCGTGCTGCTGTTTGTGTACGACTGGCGGTTCGGCCTTGGCTGCCTGATCCCGGTCATCGTCGCCTTCGCCTGTATGATGCAAATGGCGGGACCCGCTATGGCGGAGGATATGAAGCGGTATCAGGACGCGCTTGAAAAAATGAGCAACGAGGCGGTGGAATATGTACGCGGGATCCCGGTGGTCAAGACCTTCGGGCAGACGGTTTTTTCGTTCCACCGATTCAAAAAATCCATCGATGATTACAGCAGATTCTGTATCCGTTATACAAAGCGGTGCCGACCGCATATGATCGCTTTTACCGTAATTATCAACGCGACCTTTGCCTGCCTGATCGGGCTTACCCTGTTTTTAACAGGAGGCGGGAGCGTTTCACAGGATATCCTTGTGAACTTCCTGTTTTATGTGATCTTTACACCGGTGATCGTGACGACGATGAATCGGATCATGTTTCTGTCGGAGAACTCCATGCTGTTAGACGACGCGATGACGAGAGTCGATGAGGTTTTAGGAATACATCCCCTGACGGAGACGACAGAAGAAAGGCATCCGAAAGGGGCGTTTGTAGAGCTTAAGAACGTCACCTATTATTATGCCGGAGGTGAAAACGCGGCGGTTTCCAATCTGTCAATTCAGGCGCGGGAGGGCAGTATTATCGCTTTAGTCGGGCCCTCTGGGAGCGGAAAAACGACAGCGGCAGCTCTAATCTCCCGGTTCTTTGACGCGGACGAGGGCGAAGTTCTGATCGGCGGCGTTAATGTACGGGACATTCCGAAGGAAGAGCTGATGGATACGGTATCTTACGTCTTTCAGGACAGCAGGCTCTTAAAGCGGTCGATCGCTGATAATTTAAGGATCGCAAAACCGCAGGCCACAGAGGATGAGATAAAAGAGGCGCTTTTAATGGCGCAGTGCGGTGATATCATTGAAAGACTCCCGCAGGGAACGGAAAGCGTACTCGGAAGCGAGGGGACCTATCTTTCCGGCGGAGAACAGCAGCGAATCGCCATTGCAAGGGCGATCCTTAAGAAAGCTCCGGTTGTGATCTTAGATGAGGCGACGGCCTTTGCGGACCCGGAGAATGAGGCGCTGGTACAGAAAGCCTTTTTGGAGCTGACAAAGCACTCCACGGTTATTATGATCGCCCACAGGCTTTCGACGATCAAGGGCGCTGACCGGATCTATGTGCTGGATCACGGGAGCGTGAAGGAGGAAGGGACACACGAAGAGCTTATAAAGAAAAATGGCTTGTATACGACCATGTGGCAGGAATATACCCAGGCGATCAGCTGGAAGGTGGGAGGTAATGCGGTATGATGAAACTTTTGAAGAACAAATTCGCGCTCTCGGATCAGGGAGCAAGGGATATGCTGACGGCAATTTTTGCTGTGGTGGCCGCGAATCTGGCACTGATGCATCCCGTTGGACTGTTGTACAGATTTACCGGAGATTTTCTGGAGGTCACGTTTACTTCGCATAAATTGTTGTATTTTGCAGAGATCCTTGTCTGTCTTTTGTTGATCGGGTTCACCTCGATCTGGCAGTACAACGCGACGTATTTCGCGACCTATATTGAATCCGGGACCAGAAGGATCACCCTGGCGGAAAAGCTAAGAAAACTTCCGCTTTCCTTTTTCGCCAAACGGGATCTCGCTGACCTGACCGGGACGATCATGGGAGATGCCGAGGTTTTAGAGCACGCCGGGTCTCATCAGATCCCACAGTATTACGGCAGTATCGTATCTACGGTAATCGTCTGCGTTTCCCTGTTTTTTATGGACCCGCGAATGGCCGTTGCTGCTGTATGGCCGATCCCGATCGCTCTTGTCATTGTCCTGACCTCAAAAAAGGTGCAGAACCTGTTTACAAAAAAAATGACGGAGACAAAGGTTAAGCTGAATGAAGGGGTTCAGGAATTTATCGAAGCCTCCCGGGACCTAAAGAGCAACAACGCGCAGGAGAAATATCTTTCGGGGTTGTTTGATACGATAAACCTCTACGAAAAAAGGCAGATTTTCAGCGAGCTTGGAGCAGCGATCTTTGTGGTATCCTCACAGCTCCTTCTGAAATTTGGGATCGCGACGGTCGCGCTGACAGGGAGTATCCTGCTTGCGAAGGGAGAGCTTGCGCTTATGCAGTTTTTCTGCTTCCTGCTTGTGGCTTCCAGGCTCTATGAGCCCATGTCCGCAACCCTGATCAATCTGGCTGCCATTAACTCCCTGCAAATCAATGTGGATCGCATGAATACCATAAACGCCTGCAAGGAACAGACAGGGACTGAGACGTTTCAGCCAAACGGATACGATATTGTCTTTGACCATGCCGGGTTTTCCTATGAGGACGGCAAAACTGTACTTTCGGATGTTTCCTTTACGGCAAAGCAGGGGGAGGTAACGGCTCTGGTCGGACCCTCCGGCGGAGGGAAAACGACGGTTTCCAGACTTGCCGCCAGGTTCTGGGACACAGACAAAGGCAGAGTGACACTTGGCGGAGTGGATGTAAAGACCGTGGATCCGGAGACCTTGCTTTCTGCCTTTTCCATTGTTTTTCAGGAGGTAACACTGTTTAATAACACTGTTATGGAAAATATCCGTGTCGGGAAAAAGGACGCGACGGATGAGGAGGTGCTTGCAGCGGCAAAACTGGCGAACTGTGATGAATTTGTAAGAAATCTCCCGGAAGGATATCAGACCAATATCGGAGAGAACGGAAGCGAGCTGTCCGGCGGTGAGCGCCAGAGGATTTCGATCGCCAGAGCATTTCTAAAGGACGCGCCGGTGATCCTGTTAGACGAGGCGACCGCTTCTCTGGACGCCGAGAACGAAACTCAGGTACAGACCGCGCTGTCAAGACTGATACAGAATAAAACCGTTCTGGTCATCGCCCACCGTTTGCGTACCGTAATGGGGGCCGATCAGGTGTGGTCTTAGCTAACGGCGTTTCGAAGGAACAGGGGACCCCGGCAGAGCTTTTGAAACAAAACGGAATCTTTGCGGAGATGGTTCGATTACAGACGGAGGGGCAGAACTGGTCGATCGCGTAAGGAAAAGGCATCCTGACAGGCGCAGAAAATATACATAATAGTAAATTTTATCTATTGACAAAATAGTTAGCTGTTGCTAACATTTACGACGGTGTTAGCTAATGCTAACCACAGGGAACGAATAGAATCAGTTTGCTCTCTGATAACTAAACTGCATTACAGGAAGTAAAGCACTGCTCATGAGACGAGGATATAGAAAAAGCAAGAAAATCCTGACCCTTATTATGGCTGTATTTCTCAGCATGGTATCTGTCCCGATACCTGTGCTGGCGGCGATGGCTTCTACCTGGAGCGAATACGCGGATGCGTCCGGGATTTCGAATCCCTCCTGGAATGAGGTTGCCGACGCGATCGAATCGGTGTTGGATGAAGCTGTAACTGCTTATCAAAACGGAAACGCCGAAGAAGCATTAGAACTGATCAGCAATGCGAAGAACGGCTATTGGGGGCCCTCGGGCTTAAAAACGGAAATGCAGAAAAAGCTTCCGAGCGCCAGTAAGAAATCCGCGGAGACTCAGTTTTCCGCCTGCAATTCCGCTGTAAAAAACGATAAAGGGACCGAGGAGCTTGAAAAAGCTGTCTCGGAATTGAAATCCGTGCTCCGGTCCGCGGCCAATAAGCTGGACGGCGTGGAGGAAGAGATCGAAATCGCCGAAGAAACAGAGTCTCAGGCGACGGAGATTTTCGAAAAGCAGTATTGTTCGACCTGGGAAGATTACCAGAAGCTCTCCGGTTTGTCTTCGTGGACATGGAACGATGTCGCGGATGCGATGACGGAGGTATTTCGGCAGGCCAAAGCAGAGTACGAAGGCGGGAACGCGGACGCGGCCTATTCCTGTATCAACGACGGATATTACGGATATTATGAGACTACCGGCTTTGAGAGAAATGCCATGGGTTATATTTCCGGTTCGAGAAAATCGGAGGTAGAGCTTCAGTTTTCCGCCTGCAAGAGCGTTGCCAAGAATAACGGTCCGGTCGAGGATTTTAATAAAGAGGTGGATGTGCTTCGTTCCATGATCCGGACGGATGCCAACAAGTTGGACGGCGTGGACGAAAACGGAGAAGCCACCGGGGACAGCAGATCGGCCGCCGTCGCTACCTTCATCGCCTGCTTTACCATTATCCTGAGGGAAGGTTTTGAAGCGATCCTGGTCGTCGGGGCGATCATTGCCTACCTTCTGAAAACGAGCAAGGATTCCGATAAGAAACAGGTGAACGCGGTTTACGTGGGGGCGCTCCTTGGTATCCTGATGAGCTTTGTTTCCGCCTGGCTCTTAAATCAGTTAAAGCTCGCAAACAGCGCTTCTCAGGAAATCATCGAGGGCGTTACCGCTCTGATCGCGGTGGTTGTGCTCTACTGGGTATCCAACTGGATGATCTCAAAGTCTGAGGCGGAGGCTTGGGATACCTACATTAAGAGCAGGGTTCAGAAGTCGTCTGACAAGGGAAGCGTTATGGCGCTGGCGTTTACAGCGTTCCTTGCGGTATTCCGGGAAGGCGCCGAAGTGATTCTCTTTTACCAGCCGCTGATTGCCGGTGACAATCACAAGATGGTCTGGGCCGGGTTCTTAGCGGGCTGTGTGTGTCTCGTCTTTGTATATCTGGCGATACGGTTCTTAAGTGTAAGAATCCCGTTAAAGCCGTTCTTTATGGCAACCAGTATTCTGATGTTTATTATGTCGATTGCGTTCTTAGGCTCCGGAATCAAGGAACTGATCGAGGGCGACGTTCTTCAGATGCATTCCCCGCCATGGGTAGCCTGGATACCGTCGAACGCGGTGCTTGAGATCCTGGGGATCTATCCCTGTGTGGAAACTATCGTGCCGCAGCTGATCCTTTTGATAATCACTATTATCGTATTCATCTTCTGGATGAAGCGGAATAAAAAGCTCAAAGAAGAGGCACAGAAGGCGCGGGAGACACAAAAGGCGCAGGACGCGCAAAGCACACAGACTGCGCAGAAAGAAGAGGAGATGATTCAGCCGGAAGGCAAAATCGGTGCAAATGTATGAACAGGGAAAACCTTTCATAAATAAAAAGAAACCACAAAGGAGGAACAGATGAAAAAGAGACTGGTAGCATTATTTCTGACGGCAGCTCTTGCGACGGCAATGTTGGCCGGCTGCGGAAGCAGCTCGGAAGCAGAAGCGCCTGCGGCTGCGGCAGAAGAAACAGAAACGGAAACGGTAGTAGCAGAGGTTACTACGGATGCGGAATCAGACGGGGCGGAGGTAGGCTTTACCGAGTATCCCATTTTTGAAGACGAGGAAGTCGGCTTCTTGAATCTGTCCGCGGTATATTTCCAGCCGGTACCGATGCAGAGTGAGACACAGACGATCACGGCAGAGGATTTTGATATCCATTTGGAAGCTGATATCTCTGCTCTGGAAAACAACCTTGGCTTCGGTGTAGGAGACTGGGTTCCGTATCTTACGGTAGATTATGATGTGATCGGATCTGATGGTGAGACCGCTGCTTCCGGAACCTTTATGACCATGAGCGCTTCCGATGGACCGCACTATGGAGCAAACATTGCCCTTCCCAATGCGGATACCTACAGCGTTAAGATCACGATCCACAGCCCCGGCGAGAACGGTTATCTGATCCATGCCGATTCTGAGACAGGACCGGGCGGATTGTTAGAGGATTACTTCGGAGACGGCCCTCTGACCTATACCTTTGAGGGATGGGATTATACTCCGCAGGAGTGGTAAGCACTTTTTAAGAACATACATTTTGCCAGGCGGCATACCGAATTTATGCGCAGGCCTGCGTATGGAAGTTTTCCGGCTGAAGCCGGACGCAGGCCGTGCGGCGAGTAGGGTTCGACTTCGTCTCCCCTTCTCGATTGGTGTGCCGCATTTGAACGTTTTTTTGGAGGAAGCAAATGCTTTCATATATCGTCAAAACCACCACAAGCCTGTGTATGATGTCGGTTATTCTGGGTGTCATAACAGCATATACAAGAAAAAAAGGAACGCTCCTGGAAAAGCGGATCGTATGGATCGGTGCCTGTATCGGTCTGATCGGGTCTGTTGTTATGTCCATTCTTAAAAACACAACCAGCCGGATCGATACCGGGTATTGGAATCTTGGCATTTTTACGATTTCTCTGGTTTCCTTTCTTCTGTTTCTGATTTTCAGTTTGAAAAAAATGTCCGATAAACGAATCACTTTGCCCCCTTGGATCTGCCTTTCAGTCATCACGGCAATGACAGTTTTTTATACCCTGCCGGATGTCTGGGCTTATCCCTACCAGATGGTTTCCGCGGGACAATCTATGGTTTCTACGGACTTTCTATATAAAATGATCGGGCTTATGCTCGGCTGGATCCTCAATATTGTTCTTTACTTTGCGGTCGCTTCCTGTGCCCTGTCGGTATCGGAGGAGGGCTGTCTTCTGATGCTCAGGCTGGTACTTCTTGTAAGCGCGCTCAGGCAGCTGTCGGTCATGCTGCAAATCATGCTGGCTAAGAGGATCATTAAATCCAATCATGTTCTGTTTCTGATCGCGAAGCATACTTCCAACGGGAACGATTGGTTTATTTACCTGACGTTACTGGTTCCGTTTGTTTTGACACTGGTCTTATGGTACCGAAGCCTCCATGTAAAGGAAGCCTGGCGGAATCCCGCAGAGCACAGGAAAATCCGCGCAAAATGGAGAAGTGTCAGGAGATGGGCCTGCACAGCGATCATAACCTTTGTTTTGTGTATCTTTAATATGACCGTCGTCAAGGCCTTTGACAGCAGAGTAGTTGAGCTGTCGCCGGTGGAGGATGCCGAGATACGGGGCGGGAATGTGATCGTTCCCTTTGAACAGGTAAATGATGGACATCTGCACAGATTCGCTTATGAGACGGAGCGGGGGACACAGATCCGTTTTATTGTTATAAAAAAGCCGAACTCCTCCTCTTACGGCATTGGTCTGGATGCCTGCGATATCTGCGGCGAAACCGGATATTATGAGAAGGACGGGCAGGTTGTCTGCAAGCTGTGTGATGTAGTTATGAACATCAACACCATAGGCTTCAAGGGAGGCTGCAACCCCATCGTGATACCTTATGAAATCGCGGACGGTCAGATCATCGTGCCGATTGACGGGTTATTAGAGTATGAAGCTGAATTCAAATAAGTCAAAGGAGAAGATCCTGTGTTTTTCAGAATGATAACAAAGGCATTTCTTCTGCAATGGAAGAAGATGCTTATGATCGCGTTTACGATCGCTCTGGGAGCGTCCTTAGCGACAGCCATGCTGTGTGTTATGATGGATGTCGGGGACAAGGTCAATCAGGAATTGAAAACCTATGGCGCAAATATCTTAGTTATGCCAAAGGATGCCTCGATCATAAGTGACCTGTACGACGTAGAGGGAGAAGAGAATATTTCGGGCGCCTACCTGAAAGAAGATGAGCTTGGAAAGATCAAAACGATTTTCTGGGCTTTCAATATCGTGGATTACGCTCCGTTTGTCACGACGGACGTTTTGATGGATAACGGCAGAGAGGTATCCCTTACCGGGACCTGGTTCAATCATCATTTGGAGCTTCCGACAGGGGAAAAGCTGGATGCCGGGGTTACGTCCCTAAGAAGCTGGTGGAGCATAGAAGATGGACAGTGGTTAAATGAGCAGGAAACAGAACACCGCGACGTTGCTATGGTCGGAAAAGCTTTAGCTGAAGCGGAGAATCTGAAGGTTGGGGAGTCGCTTCACGTTTCCGGAAAGAATGCGGACAAGGATCTGACGATCGCCGCCATTTTTGATGCCGGGGGGGATGAAGATGATCAGATCTATGTGTATCTGGATACCGCACAGGCCTTAAGCGGACTGGAGGGAGTGATCGACAGTATCGAGGTCAGCGCGCTTACGACGCCGGATAATGAGCTGGCGGAGAAGGCGGCCGCAGATCCGTCGTCCCTCTCGATCGACCAGTATGAAACCTGGTATTGTACGGCATACGTCAGCTCGATCTGCTATCAGATACAGGAGGTCATTACGGATTCCGTAGCCTCTGCCGTTCGTCAGGTCGCGGATTCCGAAGGGGAAATTCTGAATAAAACCCAGCTCCTTATGATGTTGATCACCATTCTCAGTCTTGTGGGCGCGGCTCTTGGCATCTGTAATCTGGTTACGGCAAGCGTTATGGAGCGTTCCCAGGAGATCGGTCTGATGAAGGCGATCGGTGCCCAGAATCCGGCGATTACGGGACTGATCCTGACAGAGATCATGCTGACGGCGGTCATCGGTGGATTTTTCGGCTTTCTGGCTGGAATCGGCTTTGCGCAGATCATAGGGCACAGCGTATTCAGCTCCTCCATATCGGTACGTCCGATGATGATACCGATCGTTGCGCTGCTGGTTGCGATCGTGACTCTCCTTGGGTGTATTCCTGCCGTCCGGATGCTTTTGGGACTGCGGCCGACCGAAGTATTACATGGAAGATAAAGGGAAAGAATGAACTTATGACAAAACGAAAAATGTTCTTTCGAATGATAACAGCCTCTCTACTGCGGCGGCGCTCGCGTATGATCGTGGCACTGCTTGCCATTATGATCGGCGCGACCATCCTGTCCGGGCTTGTGACCATTTATTACGATGTGCCGAGACAGATGGGCGCCCAGTTCAGAAGCTATGGAGCAAATATGCTTTTTACGGCTTCCGAAAATGATATTTCCGCAGCCGAGGCGGAGCAAGCGGTTTCTCTGATTCAGGCAGAGCAGCTGGTAGGCTTTGCGCCCTACCGCTATAAAACCGTGCGTGTCAATGACAGACCGGTCCTTGCGGCTGCTACCGATATGGCAGGAGCAGAGAAGACCAGCCCCTTCTGGCGGGTATCCGGGGAGTGGCCTGCGGCGGACGGGGAGATCATGATCGGAAAGTCTGTCGCCGCCTTATATAAGCTGTCGGCAGGCGATAAAATGGCAGTAAGCTACGCGCCGGAGGAGGAAACCGGCACTGACGGCGAGGAAAATTTACTGGATAATTACCTGGACTTTACGGTAAGCGGGGTCCTGGATACAGGCGGTAAGGAAGAGGATTACATCTATATGTCGTTTGCTGATCTAAAACAGCTTACGGAAGAGGAAACGGTTTATGATGTCTGTGAGCTCTCTGTCTCAGCTCAGACAGACGAGCTTTCGGCATATGCGGAAAGGATATCCGAAGAGATCCCGGGCATCCAGGCAAGGCTTGTCAAGCGTGTTACACAGTCTGAGACGACGGTTTTAACAAAGCTGCAGGCCCTGGTACTTTTAGTAACGATCGTTGTGCTGGCACTTACCATGATCTGCGTCGCGACGACCATGACAGCGGTTGTAACGGAACGGCGCAAGGAAATCGGCTTGCGGAAGGCGTTGGGCGCGACCGATAACGAGGTCATAGCGGAGTTTATGGGAGAAGGACTGATGTTAGGAGCGGCAGGGGGACTGGTCGGTGCCTTCTTAGGCTTCCTGTTTGCGCAGACGGTCAGTGTCAGTGTCTTTAACAGCTCTATTTCTTTCCGGCCTCTGCTTCTGCCGATAACGATCTTAGTATCCGTTCTGGTTACCGGCTTTGCCTGCCTGTTTCCGATCCGCAGCGCAACAGATGTGGATCCCGCGCTGGTGTTAAAAGGAGAATAAAACAATGAGTCTTTTGGAATTGCGAAATGTGTCAAAAATCTATGGGAACCTGCACGCTCTGGATAAGGTCAGCCTGAAGGTGGAGCAGGGCGAATGGGTGGCAATTATGGGGCCCTCCGGTTCCGGAAAAAGCACCATGATGAATATCATCGGCTGTATGGATAAGGCCAGCGAGGGCGAGGTGCTGCTAGACGGGGTGGATATCGCGAAGGAAAGCCCTAAGAATCTGACAAAGATCCGAAGGGACAAGATCGGCCTGATCTTTCAGCAGTTTCATCTGGTAAGCTATCTGACAGCCGTCGAGAATGTCATGTTAGCCCAGTATTATCACAGCATACCGGACGAAAAAGAAGCATTGGAAGCGCTTGATCGGGTAGGGCTTGCGGACAGGGCAAGGCATATCCCCAGCCAGCTTTCGGGCGGTGAGCAGCAGCGTGTCTGTGTGGCAAGAGCGCTGATAAACTATCCGGAGATCGTACTGGCGGATGAGCCTACCGGAAATCTGGATGAGGCGAATGAGGCGATTGTCGTCGAGCTTTTTCGAAAGCTCCATGAAGAAGGAACAACCCTGATCGTCGTTACGCATGATCCGGAGGTGGCGGAGGTAGCGCAAAGGACCTTAGTGCTTCGTAACGGAAAATTTGACCACGAAACCATTAATCCGAATTTTACCGGGCATATCAAATTATAATATAATAATATACATATTATAATAAGATAATATACATGTAATAGTAAAATATACAAGTAATTATTTTATAAAATG
>JAFSXN010000133.1 GCA_017444015.1 Lachnospiraceae bacterium
CAATAACGAAATGGCTTGCCGTTTCGTTATTGAGTGCGCCGGATTCGGGCCGCTTTAAGCGGCATATTTCCTTACCGAATCCGTGCGCATCGCTTTATACGGTTAACGAAAATCGGCAACGATTTTCGTTAACCAGTATAAAAACTGACACGGGTATTTACTATAAGGCGGGCAACCCTCCCCCAGGGAGGTTTAATATCTTTGTTATTTATCATCCATAATACCGGGATCTCCATAGCCTGCTCCTGCTTCGGAAAAGGGGCGTATCCATCCGTCAGGATAATGATGCTGGCGGGAGGCTCCTCTGCCATATGCTCCCTTACATAATCAAAAATGATCTGAAAAGAAGTCCCGCCTCCTCCTACGGGGCGGATTCCGAGAAATTCATCCAGATCCTCAAAGGGCTTCGGAGGGGCGACCTTCGCGTCAAAGAAGCCCAGCCATCCCGACAGCTTGCCGTCAAACTGATCGATCGCTCCCCTAATCTCCGAATAGCATACCGTAATCTCCTTTTCCGACATGGAGCCTGACGTATCGACCATAAACAGGATCCTTTTGACCCGGAAATCCTTCTCGTTGAAATCCGGCAGAAAAAACGGGCTGTCCTCAAAGCGTCTGTCCGGAGGCAGAAAGGAATAATCGTTGATCTCCTCCTGAATGAACTCGTTGAGGATTGTCCGCCAGTCTGTCTGCGGATTCTTAAGCCGCTCCAGATACCGCTCCGCAAACACAGGGATAGAGCCGGCCCCCTTGCTGCTCTGCCTCGTATGCATGGCTTCGCAGGCCTGAGCCATCCTCTGCTTCCATTCCTCCTGATATTTCTCATCCTTCCCGGAGGGCTCCCCGTTTCCCGAAGAAATATGCGCATCCCAGCCTTTCCTGCCTGCTGCCCCCTTCCGGGATCCTTTGCCCTGCAGCTGCTTCGCCTCCTTCGTCCCCGGGAATGCTCTTTCGGAATGCCTTTTACCGGATTTTCCGGCCTGCTCCGCCGAAACAGGCTTCAGAAGCCTCTCATATACCTCCTCCGTCGTCAAAGTATACCCCTCCGTTTTGTCCGGAAGTGTATGCGGCTGTTCTCCCCCATAGGAACGCAGAGTGATCGCATCGGTGTTTCCGTTGCAAGCCTTCAGGATATTGGAATTGACGACAATATCCGCCGCCTCGTCATAAAGATCCTCGATATGCCCCTTCCTGCGGCTTGTATGCCCCAATATCATATGTAACAGCTGATGCATCAGAGCGTAATCCAGCTCTCTGTCCGTGACGGCCTCCAGAAACTTTGGATGAAACCAGATCCGCTCTCTGCCATCCGTCCAGGCAGTCTCGTACTCCTCACTGATGCTGATTCTTGCGTGCATAAGTAACAGCCCGTAAAAGCCGTGATCATTTAGCAGCCGCATCCTGGAGAGTATGATCCTCTGTGACAGCTTGCGAATTCTTTCCTCAGACAGTTCCATTCAGCAGACTTCCTCTGGTTTCCATCCACCGGGCAAATTCCGGGATCCTCAACAGCTTCTTCAGATAATCCTTATCCAAGGACATATAATCCTTCATCAGCATAACGGAGAAATCCGGCGGAAGGTGCTTTGCGTACACAATAGAGCTTCGAATCTGATCCATGTCCTCCCTGTGCGTCCTGGCATAGGCTGTCATCGCGGAAACAAGGGCATAGATGCAGTCCGGCTCCTTCGGGACTTTGACGGTCTTTCCGGAAAAGATATCCTCCATGCCGGGGAGCTCCCGATAGACCCTAGACCAGGTCCGGAATTCGGACGCGATGTTTAATCCCGTCAATCCCGCGATCAGCGGAAACACCTCATCCACATCGTCCTTGACACAGGTGAGGATCCTGCTCACCATCTCCCATATACGCGGCGTCGGAAATGCCAGCTCCTCCGAGGCCGGCTGAAACTGCATCAGAGCATCCGGCCGAAAGCTGATAAAACCGGTCACCTTTTCGTGGATGCCGTTTCGAACCGCCCATTCCTTCCAGGCATCTACGCTGATCTCTACCTCGATGTGCAGCAGACGGTTCGCCAGAGCTTTCGGCATCTTAAAGGCTACAGACTTATCGGTCGTCCGGTTGCCTGCCGCGATGACGATACAGTTTTCCGGCAGTTTATGCTCTCCGACCACGCGATCGAGGGTGATCTGATAGGCAGCAGCCTGTACGGACTGGGGTGCCGCCGATATCTCGTCTAAAAACAATATATTTACGTGATCCTCGCTCTCATCCATCTGAAAGATCTGCGGCTTCAGCCATACCGCCAGGGTCTTATCGGCGTTTGCCGTAGGGATCCCCCTAAGGTCGATGGGATTGAACAGCAAGAGCCGGACATCCGTTACCGTCACCGTCTTTCCCGTCCGATCTTCTATCTCCCGCGCAAGCTGCCTGACTCCCTGGGACTTTCCGACTCCGGGCGGTCCCCAGAGCATAACGGAGGGCATGGTTTTCAGAGGCAGCCCCTCTCCGATCAGGGTACAATAGGCCTCCGACAGCATTTCTACGATCCGCCCGACGCTTAACGACGGAATATTGGATAATCTGATCTCTTCACTCATTGGCTTCTACTCCTGTTTGACTCCCAGCTCCTCGTCCATGATCCGAAGATGCTCCCTGCAGGCCTCGATATCCTCGGTATAGCCTTCGTTTTTGGACAGCTCCTCCCGTATGTAATCCTGCTGATTCTGATATTCTGAAAGCGTCTTCTTCAGATTCTTCAGTCGATTCTCAAGATCCTCAAGGCACCGGTCGATCCTTCCCATGCTTCCGATCTCGGAATCCGTCAGCTCTACGCTGTAGCAGCCGGAGCCCCTGATCCATACCACCGGATAGAGCGCGGAAACTCTGGCTGGCACAAAAAGCTGAAAGCCCTGATAGGAAAGGATGAAGATTTCCTCCCTGACCGGCTCCTCCGTATGGGTCGCTTCGTAGAGCTTCTGCCGGATCTCTCTTCGTTCCTCCGGCGTATACGTTTTTTTCTCCCGATTATAAAGCTCCAGGTCCGCTTCGCACTTCGGGATCAGCTCACAAAGCTTTTCGATCCTTTCCGGAAGCTCCTTCAGCTCCTTTTCATATTGCAGGCGGGAGGCGATATATTTCTGCTGGAGGATCATCAGGCGGGACAGCTCGTTGGCCGTTTCTACCCGTTCCTTGATCATCGGATCCCCTACCGCCAGGGCCTTGACCTCCGCATAGTTCAGAACGGTATCGTCAATATCGCTGCTCTGCCGTTCTGCCGCGCTTCCGGACAGAAGATCCGCGATGAACCTCTGCTTCGTTTCCAGAAGCTGCCAGGAATAAGCATCAAAGCTGCCCTCCGTAATATACCGGTACAGATATACCTCCGGATTCTCATTCCCCTGCCGAAGAATACGGCCCTCTCTCTGGACCATATCCGCCGGCCGCCAGGGTACGTCGAGATGATGCAGCGCGATCAGCTTATTCTGAACGTTGACCCCCAACCCCAGCTTAAAGGTCGAGCCGATCAGTACCCGGATCCTGCCGGCATTGATATCCGAAAACAGCTTTTCTCTCCTTGCTTCCGTTCCCGCGTCGTGGATATAGGCGATCTCCTCTCCGGGAATCCCCATTTTTATTAACAGCCCCTTCAGCTCATCATAGATATTAAAGCCCGCCTTCGGAGTCGAGGTATCACAGAACACGAGCTGTGTTCTTTTCCTTTCTCCGGTCTTTGCGTAGATCCGCTCGATATTCTCCGCGCAGCAGAACACCTTGGAAACCGTCGTAAAGGCGGCTGCTTTCTCCACCAGCCTGAGATCGAGGGCTGCCTTGCGTCCGTCCGTCGTGATCTTAAGCATATTATCCTCTGTCCGGCTGATGCGTCCCTGCCGGACCTTATCCGCCCTTTTCGAGATCTGCTTCAGATATTCCGTAAAGCCTCTGGTCTTTTTTACTACGATATCCCGGTAGCCGTCGTGGGATGGGATCCCGTAGGAATTGTCGATCTGATGAAAATCGGCGATCTGGGCAAGCTGGGCGGTCAGCTCCGGAATGTTGTGAAACTCGGAAAATCTGGTCGCCATCCGGTAGCTGCTGGTATCTACGTCGATCTCAAAGTTGACCGCCTTTTCCGCAAACATCCCGACCCAGCTGTCAAAATTCTGCAGCTCCAACAGCTTTAATGTCCCGCTCTGAAGATAGGACTGCATAATAAAGGCATCCGTAATGGAATTTGTGATCGGGGTCCCCGTCGCGAAAACAACGCCCTTCCCTCCGTTTTCTCTCTGGACGATCCGGACCTTGAGCATCATATCCTCGCACTTTTTCGAGCCGGTAGCGCTGATCCCCATAACGTTTTCGATCTTCGTCGCTATCGGAACGTTTTTGAAATTGTGCGCTTCATCCACAAACAGCCTGGTAATGCCCAGCTCATCAAAGCAGATCCCGTCCTCATCCTCCTCCGTAGACAATTCCCAGATCTGTTTTTTGAAATTGTCGATCTGACGTGAGAGCTGCCTGGTCCTTTTCTGGCCCGCCGCCTCCGCCTCTATGCTCTCCTGTACCTTATCCTTTAACAGCTCGATCCGATAACTCTTGGAGATCGGGATCTGGGTAAAGCAGCTGTAGGCAATGATGATCCCGTCGAATTCCTCCGTTTTGATCCGTCTCAGTACCTCTTCCCGCTTCTCCGGCTTAAAGCTCTTAGGGTCGATAAACAATACCGATGCTTCCGGATACATTTCGTGGAAGATATTCCGCCACTGTCCGGTAATATTATTCGGCACGACATAGAGATTCTTCTTCGAGAGGCCGAGGCGTTTTAACTCCATTCCCGCGGCGATCATGACGTAGGTCTTTCCGGAGCCGACATCGTGGGCAAGCAGCGTGTTGTTTGAAAACAGGATCCTTGCAACAGCGTTTTTCTGGTAGGGGTACAGCTCGATCGCAGGGTTTAAGGTCGGAAACTCTAAGAAGCCTCCGTCAAAGTACCTCTGCTTTACGCTCAGAAATCTCTCCTCGTAGATTCCCTTGAGCTCTCTGGCCCGGTCCGTATCATTCCAGACCCAGCGGCGGAAGGTATCGATCAGGAGCTTCTGCTTATCTAAGGCCATGACCGTCTCGTCCTTATTCAGAAGCTTCTGTTTCCCGGATTTGGTATAGGGGCTTGCCACCGTATCGTAGACAGCGACAGACTGCATATTCAGCGTCCGAAGCAAAAGCTCCAGGGCCTTCCACCGCGAGGTCCCAAACCTCTGCTCAAGCTCATAGGACGCGTACCTTTTATAATTCTGACCGCGGTATTTTGTTTCAAATTCCCAGGTCCCGGTCAGCTCCTCATGCTTTACGATCAGCAGAGAGGTATAGTAATGCCTGCCCTGGAGGTAGTCGATAAATTCCTCGATGATATGGGTCGGAAGCCACGGCGAGCCTAAGGTCACATAGATATCCCGGATGGATATGCCCCGGGGCAAAAGCTCCTTCAGCGCATCTACATTGGCCTGAAAATAGCCGTGATATTTCTCATTGGCTTCCTCGGCATCCCGCAGCTTTTCCGCGATATTCCCTGACAGATATTCCTCGGCGGTCTGAAAGCCCTGATAAAAGCATTCGTCCCAGCTTCTCGGGTCCTGATAAATCGAGCCCTTCAGCCGCCTGATCACCGTCTTATATTCTTCTCCTGTGATAGAAGCGATATATTCGATATCGACCCGTCCCAGAGTATTCAAACATTTGATCAGCCCGTCGGAAATGCTTTCCGTAATCACCCCGATCGTCCGAACGTCGGTATCGTAGAAATTTTCCCAGTCCAGGGGAAGGTCCATGCTGACCGCCTCCGATCGTTTTGTTTCACCAGCTGAAAAACCCGGGTCCTTTGCCCCGGGATTCTCTATAAGATCGAATATGGATAGCTGTTCATAAGAGTCTTTTTTCTTTTTCGCCATCTTCCCCTGCTCCGATCCTGTTTATTATACCCTGAAAAGACCAATGAAAAAAGCCCCGAATCAGGGCTTGGCTGAGATTTTAACGGGCGGCGCTTTCACGCCGCCCGCCTGTTTAGTGTTTCAAACTTTCAGAGTAATTACCCCACAGCTTTCAAAGCTTCTCAGTTCCCCGTCACGGTAACCGTCACAGTCAGGGTCACTCCGCCCACCTTTGTTGTAAGTTTTGTAGTTCCGGTCTTACCGGTCCGGTTGGCATGTACTACGCCGTTCTCATCTACATAAGCAAGTTCAGGCTTAGAGCTCTTCCAGACAACATCCTCACATATCCCGTTGTACTGCTCCTTCAGCGAATAGGTATTATTTCCCTGCAGAGACAACGAATACTGTGCCGCTTTCACCGCAGTCAGTCCGCCATCCGTTTTCAGAGAGGGATTTTCCGGATAGATCCTAAAGGTATAGGTAAATCCATTCCCATATTCATATGGTTTAAAGGTACATAAGATCTCAGCATATTCGCTGTCTCCCTCCTTAGGCAAAGCGCTTGCTTTAAACTTACCGTTTTTCAGATCCTCAACCAGACCGCCTCCGGCTATAATCTCCCACTTTGTTGCCTTCATAACAAGCTTCGGCGCTTTCAGGCTAACGGTTTTTCCAATTTTGACATAGGATACCGGATTTGTGGCAAGAGGCTTGACTGAAATATTCAGTATTACTGTACGATCATTCGTGTCTGTTCCCTTGATCGTCGTTTCGCCGCTTCCGACAGCAGTGATCTTTCCGCTCGTTAACCCGACACTGACAATTCCATTGCTGACTGTGACAACATTTCCTTTTTTATCCTTCTCCACTTCGTTCATAACGTGGTCTTCGCTTGTCCACGTTGCTGCCTTCGCTGTAAATCCCGAGTACTTCAGGCTGACTGTCTGCTTCGGACTCAGAACCAGATCAGCGCTGCCGCTTATTGCCGCTTTGGGAACGTTCTTCGCGTCGTCGCTTACAGATACTGAGCAGCTATAGGTCTTACCGCCAATGTAGGCAGTAATCGTTGCGCTTCCCTTACCAACAGCCGTTACAGTTGCCTTCCCATTTTCCGAAGAAGCCGGAGAAACAGTCGCTATCTGCGGCTTGTTAGAAGTAAAGGAAACCGGATATTTATTGATATCGGCATCCTCGATTCCTCCGATCTTAACCACAGCCGTATCGCCGATTACAAGAGAAGCCTTTTTTGCGCCATTTTCATAGGCAAGGGCCGGTGCCGCCACATAGACCTTATAAGTAATCGTGCCATTTGTAACAGTTATCGGCGTTGTGCTGGGACTCTTAGTAACTATGGAGAAAACACCTTTCTTGGAAGACAGCGTCAAAGCCTTCGTACTTCCCTCAATTTTCCAGTTTGCTCCGCTCAGCTCATAATTCTGTCCCTTAACCAGATAAAGCTCGTTATTTGCCGTAGGCTCTGCCTGCGGATCCATACCCGAGCGGGAGATGGTCTTTTCGTGTGTAGCCTCGATTTCACTGTCCCCGGAAGTCTTAACTTCCTCTACTTTTGACTCATTTCCTTCATAGGTAACGGATGCAGGATTGTTTAAGGCTCCATCGGAGACGGCCTTGATCGTATTACCCTCTGCCGATACCCTGGTATTACCTGTAGCATCTGCGGAAACAGAGAGCAGGGTATCGGAATCCTCTCCTTGGATAAACGCATCAAAACTATAGCTGTCTCCGGCAATTGCTATTTCTCCGGTCTTCAGGGAGAGCGTGGCCTCTTTGACCGACTCCCCGTCAATTCCCATCGTCTGATCCGGCGTACTGATAAACACATCCAGATCAGAATCTTCCGTAGTAATCGTGAAGCTGTCCTTCGGATCTACCGTGAGTTGAATACGGGAAGCATCATCAGCAAAGAGATACTGAACATCCTTAACCTCCATAGTACCGGTGTTTTCCCCGTCCTGTAAGGAAAGAATCTCGCCGGCTCCGTTTTTGATGTTGGCCGTAACGTTAGCCGGAAGATCAATAACCGCAAAATTACCGTTATCGGCCTCGGAAAGAGCATTGATCTCAACTGCTGATCCGATCTCCGTAAAGAGCGGGAATTTAGATAAATCCCGAACCTGCATACTTTTATAAACATTCTGGAGTTTAAAGATTTCTCCCACAGGGGTATAGTCAAAGGAAGAAAAGTCCTCCGCAACGGTCATCTGGGTAAATCTCTCTGACTCATAATTGTCTCCGCTTGCCGTATTTTCATCATACAGAGTCACAATATACTGATGATTTTCTTCATCCTTCTCACTATTCAGAGCTAAAATCGCATGCCCATAGGCAGGTACGAAATAAGTTAAAAGAACCGGGTTATTATTCTCGGTACTTTCCACGAGAGCCCTCAGGAAGGTCTTTAGATCCTCCGCATTATGGCTTGTTACCCCGTCAATCAGAGTTTTACTGTACATAGCGTCCAGCAACTGCCCTGACTGGTAGAAATTGATCGAATCAAAAATCCTTTCGTCCAGACGGGGCTGCGGCAGACTGTGATAATTCTGATAGCTGTCGTCTGAAAGATCATTCACCTTTAATCTTCCGGTCAAAACCAATCCAATGGTTGCGGCAATACCATAGCAGCTTCCGCCCCAGTTTCTCAACACCATGGAAGTGAGGGAATTTTTCTCATATGCAGTAGAAGCTACCTTGGAAAGCCTCGAAAAATAACCTCTATCCTTAAACTGGTAATTCCTTGATTCCCCACTGTTGAAAAAGTTCGAGCCGCTGTTTGCAAAATGATTACTATCCTTTTTCAAAGTAAATATATTTTCAAGTTCGGGTCCTGGTCCGGGCCCCTGATTTTCCTCCCATTTCGCGTAAAGCGTCAAATCGGAATTTACCGCTGATTCAAAATCATGCTCAATTGTAAAATCTTCATCCAAATACCAGCCCTTAAAGGTATAGTTCTCGCGAGTCGGATCAGCAGGTTTTTTCGCCTTTTCTCCCTTTGTCACGATAACCTGTGGAACCTCGCTCCCTCCCCTGGAATCAAAGGTCACGGTACAGATTTCCGTTTCAGGCGTTTCGCCGGAAGTAACAGTAACCTCACTGCCCGCCTGACAGACGCTGTTTTCCACCGTCGCTGAAATAATCGCCGTTCCTTCCGAAACACCGGTTACCCTTCCTGCTTCCACCGTCGCCGTTGCTTCATTGCTACTTCTCCAGACCAGGGCAGGCTTACTCGCCGAAGCCGGATACATACTGACTGTAGCAGTCAATGATTTCGTTTCTCCGGTCTTTACATCAAGGGTCGGAGTATTCAGAACAACATCGATAACTGCGGTATTTGCCAGATTACGGTTGTCACCCTCCCAATTATAGGAATTGATCACGGAATTCGACGAAGTAACAACGATATCTGTCTTTTTATTTATATAGAAAGCTGAGCTTCCAACGCTTTCCAGCTTATTATCCGAAACCGTCAAGTGGGAAAGGCTCGCGCAGTTATTCGCAAAACTATTCGGTATCTTCTGAATCCTCCCCGAAAGTTCAATTTCCGTCAGATACCCACAGCCTGCAAGCAGACTTGCTCCCAGAGTCATTCCGTCAAGCAGCCCGTTATCTGCGCCGATCACAAGCTTTCTCAGATAGGGACTGCCCGCAAACGCACTGGCACCGACACTTGTAACGTCTGAAGGAATTACTACCGTCCCTCCCTTTGCCCTTGTTCCCAGGGCGGCGTTCTGAAATGCGCTGTTTCCTATCGTAGCAAGCGTTTCCGGGAACTGCACCAGAGCCAGACTTGAGCAATTGCTGAATGCACTGCCTCCGACTGTCTTCAGATCCGTCGAAGAAAAATCTGCGTCTACAAGCTTTGTATCTCCCGCAAAGGCTCTCTCTCCGATGGTCTGAATCGTCGTGTTCCATTTGACCTCACTAAGGCTCGTATCCTCTGCTGCAAAGGTCGTGGGAATGTTTATAACACGATTGGAAAGTGTAATGGAGGTGAGCCTCGGACAGGCTCTGAACAGACTGCTCCCATCATTTCCATAGTAGATGGAAGATTCAAACTGAATCGCTACCGGATTCTCTCCCTCTGCATATGCAAAGTTCTCAAAGGTTACCGTCCCTAAATACGGACACTTCCGAAAAGCATTTACACCTATGGTATCTACACTGGAAGGAATAACCAGATCCCCTACCTGGGTCGTCTTTCCAAGGCCGGCTTCGTCAAAAGCCCCGCCTCCAATGGTTTTTAAGGTGCCAGGGAATAAAGGTGTCTCTAAAATACTGCATTTATTAAATGAATTTGCACCTATTGCAGTAAGCTCTGTCTGCGAGAAATCCGATCCCGTAAGCTTCGTATTTCCCACAAAAGCCCTCTCTCCTATGGTTTTAAGAGTTGTGTTCCATTTAACCTCACTCAGGTTCGTATCATCTGCCGCAAAGGTCATAGGTATATTTACAACACGATTGGACAGCGTGATTGAGGTAAGTCTTGTACATCCCCTGAACAGACTGCTTCCATCATTTCCATAATATGTAGAGGATTCAAACTGAATCCCCACCGGATCCTCTCCCTCTGTATAAGTATAATTCTCAAAGGTTACCGTCCCTAAATATGGACATTTCCGGAAAGCATTTACGCCTATGGTATCTACACTGGAAGGAATGAACAGATCCCCTACCTGGGTCGTCTTTCCAAGACCGGCTTCATCAAAAGCTCCGCCTCCGATGGTTTTTAAAGTGTCAGGAAATAAAGGTGTCTCTAAAATACTGCATTTATTAAATGAATTGACTCCTATTGTAGTAAGCTCCGTCTCTGAGAAATCCGCTCCCGTAAGCTTCGTATCTCCCGAAAAGGCCCTCTCTCCTATGGTCTTAAGATTTGTATTCCATAAGACCTCGCCAAGGTTTGTATCATCCGTCGCAAATGTCATAGGTATATCTATCACACGGTTCGAAAGCGTTATTGAGGTAAGCTTTGAACATCCTCTGAACAGACTGCTTCCATCATTTCCATAATAAGTAGAGGATTCAAACTGAATCCCTACCGGATCCTCCCCCTCGCTATAGGGATAATTCTCAAAAGTTACCGTCCCCAAATATGCACAGTTCAGAAAAGCATTTAAGCCTATAGTATCTACACCGGAGGGAATCGTCAGGTTTCCCACTCGGGTTGCCTGCCCCAGACCGGCTTCGTTAAAGGCGTTGTTCCCAATGGTTTTTAAGGTATTCGGAAATACCGGTGCTTCCAGAGTACTGCATTTTTTAAATGAACTCTCTCCTATAGTTTTAAGCTGTGTCTGTGAGAAATCCGATCCCGTAAGCTTCGTGTCGCCTTCAAACGCACGTGTCCCTATTGTTTCAAGCGTATTGGTCCATGAAACCATCTCTAGACTGGTATCGTCCGCTGCAAAGGTCATAGGTATATCTATGACACGGTTCGAAAGCGTTATTGAGGTAAGCTTTGAACATCCCCTGAACAGACTGCTTCCATCATTTCCATAATAAGTAGAGGATTCAAACTGAATCGCCTCCGGATTCACCCCTGAATAATCTTCAAAGGTTACCGTTCCAAGATAGGCGCAGTTTCGAAAAGCATTAATTCCGATTGTGTCAATAGTTGAAGGAATAACAAGATTTCCAGCCCGGGTTGCCCTCCCGAGTCCCGCGCCGGAAAATGCGCTGTTTCCGATACTTTTCAATGTCGCCGGAAACTGAACAGATGCGATCTCCGTATGATTACTGAATACACTGTCACCAATCCCTGTGACCGTAACACCGTCAACCTCGGAAGGAATAAGAATATCCTCAATATCCGTTCCGGAGTATGCCGTGATTACGCCACTGCTGTTTACCGTCAGATACGATGAAATATCCGTCGCTTTATAAGCGTCAGTAAACTCATCTTCCTCCCCCTTCAGGGCAGTATCATCGACCCCCCCCCATTTGACGGAAAGCCCTGATTCTATCACGTTTTCAGCACTTTCAGCAGCCCATACGGTCTCCGTTGTCATCGGTCCCATCGCAAGGAACATTGATACGGAGAGAAACATGCTTAAAACACGTTTTCCAATTTCTTTTCTCTTTTGCAATTTTCTACCTTCCTTCCTTTCTCTCGCTCCTTGCCCCTTCTACTCGGAACGACATAATTATTATACTTATTTTATACTATCTTCCCCTAAAAGTATACTCCCGAATAGAATTTTGAATTTGAATTTGACAAACATACTGGGATATAGGGTGACAGTCACCGTTAATACATAAGGTCGTATATGGTATTTTCACCCGTAATATTCCGAAATGAAGCAGAAAGCTCTTTGCAGAGCCGCAAGGAGCTTTTTTCAGTACAAAAAAATGGTACGGCGAACCGCATATATCCAATGCAGACCCGTACCTTGTATGGTTATAATAGGCTTTTTACTTTTCAAAGTCAAGTATTTCAGCGTCTTTTTTTACTATTTTCATGCGCTTTATACTCTTAGATTCTCGGTATTCTCGCTGAAATTCCTTTATTGCCAGAGCTTCCGACATTTTGCAACGACGAAGGTCTACAATGACGTTCCGAGATTGTCCTGCCGCATTCTGCATAGTATTCTGCGCCGTATATTTGCCGTCTCCTTTTGGAGCTTTTAATTTTCCGAGGAAAAATTGTGCAAGTACGGTAACTGCAAATAATCCTGCACCAAATTTACCAAATATTGAAAGCCATTTCTTTGTATTAAATACCTGTTGTCCTCTCTTAAATATCATTTCTTCCGGCGACATTCCAACCAAAAGGAATTTAATATCAGAACCTGCCGAAGCATCTCTTGAAACTTTATGTCTTGGTTTAAAGAAATAATGTTCTCCGCCGATTTTTTCAAACATCAAACGTCTGTAATTTTGGATTTCTTCTTTTATTGACGTACTTTCATTAATTATTGCCTGTGTTTCAGGATGCAGAGAATCACCATGCAAAAGTTTCATTCCGTTTTGATAGAAGAATTTATCACCTGCAATATCTGCAGTTCCTTCAGCCTTGCCAAAATATTTATATTTTACTCTGCCGTTTTCATCTTCAACTTTTGAATAATCATCTGCCGGATGCGGATTACGTTTCATATAAAATTTAATTGCATAATCAGACGAATGACCGCTCAAACCTATTGTCTTACATAATTCAATAAGTTCTTCCATTGATTCCCTCGGCAGTATATTGTACGTAGTAAATCCTTCAGGAGTTGCAACAGCCCGTCTGTAAAAATCAAGCGTACTGATAAATCTGTAGAACGAAGATTTTACACCTAAAACACGTTCCTGAGCATAAGCTTTTCTTATTTCTTTGTATGAACCTGACGGATTACCTAATACACCTGTTAAACTTGAAGCTGTACGGTTAAAGCCTCTGCTATTTAAAGCTCTTGAATATTCATCCAATAACGTGTCTACAGATTGTTCGTACAAAGTGCTTGTTGTATCACCTTTTAATAAATGTGAAGTTATATCACTGGATTTTATTTTACTGTCAAATGTTGCAACTTGTGCAACGAGCTTCTTCAATACATTTTCGTAGGTATTTTTATCGGAAACTATAGTTTCAAAACGCTCTCTTAAAAGCTTACCTATTAAATCCTTATCAAATCTTGCTTTTTCTAAATCTTTTTGGGTTATACCCATTGCCTTTAAAAATTCCGTTTGAGTTTCGTTACAGTAGTTTGCAATTATAGTTTCCTGAGAAGCTCCGACTTTTAAACCTACATATTCATCTAAAGCCTTATCTTTAGCAATAAAATCATCAAAGATTTTAGCTATATTGTTTAGCTTAGCCTGACCTGTAGCATCAAATATATTTGAAGGATTTTTTAATATCTCTTTAATTATAGGATTATTTTCAGTTGTTGCAGAATTTATTAATGTTCTTATATACTGTATATCCTCTTGCATTTCAGGATTAGCTGTATTGAATTTTTTAGCATTTTCTGTAATCAAATCAGCTATAGCAACACTGATATTTTGGAATTCCGGTCGTCTGAAATTCTTACCGATTAAATTCTTTTCCGTTAGTGTTTCCGTCAATGTTTTTGCATCAGGTAATACCTGATCAATAAATTCTTTAGAGAAATTTTTCGCTTCAAAAATTTCTTTTAAATTTCCCGAAATATTTTCCACAGCTTTATCATTCAGTGAAAATTTTCCGTCTGATAAAAATTTTTCCAAATCCTTCTTTAAACTTTCGGATGTAACA
>JAFSXN010000134.1 GCA_017444015.1 Lachnospiraceae bacterium
ATAACGAAAAGGCTTGCCGTTTCGTTATTGAGTGCGCCGGATTCGGGCCGCTTTAAGCGGCATATTTCCTTACCGAATCCGTGCGCATCACTTTATACGGTTAACGAAAATCGGCAACGATTTTCGTTAACCAGTATAAATTCGTTTCCTATCATTGTAAAAGGAATGGATTATGGATCAGAGAAAGATAAGCGTAGTGATTGCGGATGACGAGGAGCGGATCTGCCGCCTTATCACTGCGCTCGGAGAATGGGAAGCTCTCGGTATGGAGGTGATCGGAACCGCTGAAAACGGTCCTGCGGCTTTAAAGCTCCTTTCGGAAAAGACTGTGGATATCCTGATCACCGATATCCGGATGCCGGGGCTTAACGGAATCGACCTGATCGAGCAGGCCAAAAGCGTATCGCCCGCTACGAAGTATATCATTATCAGCGGCTATGCGGAGTTTACCTACGCGCAGCAGGCCGTGCATATGGGAGTCGAGGATTATCTCCTGAAACCGATCAATCAGGGTCAGCTGAACGAAGCGCTTCAAAAGATCTCCGGAAAGCTCCTTGGCGAAGAGGCGAGGGAGAAGGAGCTGAAACACAGGGAAGAGCTGTTCAGGACCAGAGTCTCCGAGGTAAGGAGCGATCTGATCAAGGATCTTCTGATGGATCCCGCAAAGAGGCTGACGTTTCAGGATCTTGCCGAGAAGTATGATTTTCATAGTCAGGGAGAATACTATTGCTTTATTTGTATAAAGTTAGATATTACAAGAAATGCTGATCTGTCCAAAAAGAGGGAAAACGGCAAAGGGGAGGAGTTCAGTGCCGGAGAAGCCTTTTTCTGGGAAAAGGTGAGCTTTCTTCTTTCGGAGCAATTAAAGGAAGCTGCCTCCGATTTTGTTTTGTTTATTCAAAAGCACTATCTGTATGGCTGCCTGAATTATGAAAGCAGCAGGGAGGAAACGATCAAAAAGGCGCTCCGAAATGCCCTGAACCAGCTGGGGAGCTTAAAAGGTATCTTTCGGAGCGGGACTCTTTCCATGGCGCTCGGATCTGCGGTTCAGTATCCCGAGGATCTCGGCAGGGCTCTTGTTTCCGCACAGAGGGCGATCGGCGAGAGACTGTTGAAGGGCGAGGGAAAGCTGCTGACTCTGAAAACGGAACGGACGGTGCTGTACGAAAAGCGCCTGCTTGACAGCTTCAGCAAATCGATCGGGACTGCTTTTGAAAATTACGACGGCGAAGCCTTGCTTGCGGCGGTTACGGTTATGCAGAGGGAGGCGCTTACGACAGAGGGAGTGTGCGGGTTTGAGCTGACAGAGCTGGTACGGCAGGCGGGAGATATGTTAGTTATGCGGCTTGAGCTGCCGGATGGGAGGGAACGGCTTTCTGCCTTCTATGAGGAATGCGATAACTGCAGTCAGGCGGATCTGCTGTTTGAAGCATTGCGAGGGTTTGCTTCCGGTCTGTTAAATATCGTTTTGGAGGCAAGAGAGGATGATACGCTGCGCGCGATCAGGCAGGCCAAAAAATATCTCGCCAACCATTATACCGAGCAGATCACTCTGGAGGAGGTCAGCGAGCGATCCGGCCTTACCGCTTCGTATTTCAGTACGCTCTTTAAGAAGGAAACGGGAACCGGATTTGCGAAATATCTGATGGGGCTTCGGATCGAGGCCGCCAAGGAGCTGCTTCGGGAGAGCAATCTTTCCGTCGCAGAGATCTGCCGGAGCGTCGGGTATAACGATGTAAAGCATTTTACCAAGAATTTTGAACAGTACGCCGGGATCAAGCCGGCTGTCTACCGTAAGCTCTATGGATAAATTTGTTTCACAGCTGAAAAACAGATTCAGATATATCTCTTTTCGTACCATGCTTACGTTTGCTTTGCTGCTTCTGTACGTGGTCTTGCTTTTTGCGCTCTATGTACCGGAAAACGGGGCGGGACGGGGAAATCCGATCTGCCTTGCCCTTTTTCTGGTGTTTTTTATTCTGCTTCTGCTTTTGATCTGGTTCTGGATCCTGCGCCCTTTTTTTAAAAGCGAATATGAGACCCGTCGTCTGATCGAAGGCTATCTTGCGATCGAGCCCGGAGAGGATACAAACCAGACATTGTTGACTCCTGCGGTCAATGAAGCGGAAAAAAGCATCTTCCATATTTTAAATTCTCCCCAGACCATGAATCTGAATAAACGTCAGGCGCAGTATCTGGCCCTTCAGAATCAGATCAATCCGCATTTTCTCTATAATACCCTGGACGGTATCCGGAGCGAGGCTCTGATTGCGGGACTTAAGAGCATCGCGGATATGACAGAGGCCCTTGCGACCTTTTTCCGGTATACGATCAGCAATGTGGAGAACCTTGTAACGGTTGAACAGGAGTTGGATAATTGCAGAAATTATTTTAAGATCCAGCAGTACCGTTTCGGAGACCGATTACAGCTCAAGATCCTCGCCGAGGAGGACAGCGGATCCTATCTGCTTCCGAAGCTGACACTGCAGCCGATCCTTGAAAACAGTATTATTCACGGAACGGAGATGAAAATCGGGGCGGGGCTTACAACGATCCGGATTCGCCGGATGGAGCTACGTTTACTGATCGAGGTAGAGGACGACGGGGTCGGCATGGATGAGGAAACTCTGGAACGGTTAAACAGACGGTTAGACTACGGCATGGAACATCCGGATGAGACGCAGAAAAGCTCCGGAGGGGGGATTGCGCTTGCAAACGTCAACAACCGGGTCCGGCTTTTGTTTGGCCAGGAATACGGAATCCACGTCTATTCGCTGAAGAATGTCGGGACTACCGTAACGCTTTCGCTGCCGCCCGTCACGGAGGAAACGAAGAAGGAACAGCTGGTGTCGGGTGTCGGAGCCGGAACGAAGGAACGGCTGATCAGGTAAACGGAAAACGATAAACGGAGCCTGCAGAAAAGAGGAGAACCGGATGGAGCAGGAGGTACTGCGGCTTGCGCGGGTAACCTACCGCGAGCAGGACGAGGTAATCTTACAGGATTTTGAGCTGAATATCAAAAGGGGAGAGATTATGGGACTTCTCCCGTTGAATTCCTACGGGCTTTCCGAATTTCTGAAGCTGATCTGTACGAATCCGCCCCTGTATTACGGCGACGTCTATTTTATGGGAAAAAAGGTCAACTCCTGGCGGGATATGAAGAGGACGGCAAACCGTATCACGGTGATCGAAAACGCGGACGCGCTGATCTTTGGCCAGAGTGTACTGACAAACATATTTGTCCTTCGAAGCGGCTTCAGACAATGGCTGATACGGAAAGAGCTTTTAAAGAAACAGCTGATCCCCTTTCTCGACGAGATCGGGATGGATATCTCCCCCGACAGGCTGGTAGAGGAGCTTTCCGTTTTTGAGAGGGTTGTCGTGGAGATCCTGCGGGCGGTCGTAGCGGGGCACCATGTGATCGTCCTTCGGGAGATCGGCACCGTGATCGGCGAGAGCCATAAGAACAAATTATACGAGATCATACGTCATTACAGCGCTCAGGGTATATCCTTTCTGCTGATCAGCGTCCATCTGGAAGAGATCCGTCCGATCTGTACCAGAACGGCGTTAATGTCAAACGGAAGGATCCTTTCCATCCTGGATGGCGAAAAGATGCGGGACGATGTCGTGGATCTTTGCAGCAGGGAATATGTGGAGCGTGTCCTGCGGCGGATCCGCGTAGAGCCGGCCGCAAAAGAAAGAGAAGAGCTCTTTCATTTTACGGGAAAAGGTCATTTACAAAAGCTGCGGCTTTCGATCTACCGGGGAGAATATCTTGTGATCAAGCCTTTGGGAAACCGGATCTTTGAAGAGTTGTCTATGCTGATCTTTGAAGGCGGACAGCAGGAGCTCGGGAGTTTTTTTGCCGGGGGGGAAGAGGTTTTGCTTACGGGAGACAGGAGGGTGGCATTTCTGACGGAGCGGCCGGACAAAACGATGCTGTTTCCCCAGATGAGTTATTCGGATAATCTGCTGTTTATGATCGATCCCGACATTTCCTATCTCCGAGAGCGGCGTGGGATCGAAAAAAGCGTAAAGCAGGAGCTGTCAGGAATCCTGGGAAATGAGGTCTTTGAAAAGCGGGTTACAGACCTGACCCAATGGGAGCGGATCGAGCTTGTTTATGCCCGGATCATCCTGCAAAAGCCGGAGATCGTATTTTGCGTACAGCCCTTTAAGGGGGCGGACCTTTCGACGAGGCTTCTGATCTGGGAGCTGCAGGAGCTTCTGCTGAAAAAGGGGATTACCGTGGCAGTACTGACGATGAATATGGCGGATGCCCTCTCTCTGGCGGACCGGGTCATCGAGATCGATGAGGAGTCAGGGGCCAGAGAGACGCTCCGCAGGGACTTTGGTTCATTTTCTCAGGATACGCCGTGGAGCAGGCTTTTTCGATGATATTGCGAACGCAATAATCACCGTTTTTGATAAAGCAAACGTACTGGAATTGCGTTTGCGAGTCTGGTTGATCGGCAACGAAAATCGTTAATCAGTATAAATTCGTTTACGATAATGATCGATGCACACGATTGCGGTAAGGAAGGCGCTTTCAGCGCTCCGTGATCGGCGCGATAGGAAAAGAATAAATTCGTTTCCTATACATACGTCAAGTATGCAAAAAATCCGAAGGTCTTTCAACCTTCGGAACGTAGAATGAGTATTCTGAGCGTAGAGAACGCCCGGGAGACACGTTTTTTCGCATCCCGAATGCTTCTGAAAACGGAAGTAGAACCGGTCTGATCCGTCTATCCTCAGTCGGTTCTGCCGGCGTGCGTCAGCTCCTTCTGTTCATACATCCTTTTGTCAGCCTCCTCCTGCAGAGCCTTAAAGCTGGTATCCTGAAGCGTCTCTGTAAAGGCGTAGCCCCAGGAGATACTGATATTTCGCTTTTTCTGCTCTTCCTCAAAGCGCCCGATCCGCTCTTTTAGCTCATCCTCGGAGGCATCCTTTATTACAGCGGTAAACTCATCCCCTCCATACCGGAAGCAGTTTTCCTCCCCGTCCAGCAGAAAACACGCCGTGATACTCTCCGCGGCAGCCTTTAACAGCTTGTCTCCGGCGATATGTCCTTCCCTGTCATTGGTCCGTTTCAGATAGTTGACATCGAAGAGAAAAACAGCCATAGAAGCTTTACTGTTCTCCAAAGACAGAAGATACTGCTCATAGCCGTAGCGGTTGGGGAGATTGGTCAGGGGATCCGTTTTTGCGGCAGAGCGCAGGATATCGTCCAGATTATCCCTTCTTCGAAGCAGGTCATTATAAGCGGAGGCCAGGAGATTTACCTCTTCGAGCCCGTTTTTATCGTTCAAAGGCTTTCCGGAATCGATCAGCTTGACAAAGGAATCCAGGGGCATGACAAGCTGAAGGTAAAGCATGACAAAGGTACTGGAGATGATCACGATATTGCTTAAAGTCACGAGCCACAGCATCCGTTTCAGCGCTTCCAGATGCTGGTTGGTCTTGGCCGCTATGCTGGAAAAATCCCGCTGCATCATCTCTACGCAGGCGTTCACGCTTTGGGAAACGTTCTGCTTATTTGCGCCATAGTCCGTACCCCATAGAAGCATTCTGGCAGCAGCCGCTTTTTCTTCCTCCGAAGCAGCAAGCTCTTCCTCCGAAAGCTCATAGGAGGGGAGGGCGGCCAGAGGGGGGATGTCCGGAAGGGGATAGATCTCCCGCATCAAAGCGATTGCGTGCGCCTGCGCCTCAAGCATATAATTCGAGCTTTCTACGGCGTCGGATAACAATGCGAGGGCCTTTTCGCCTACTTCATATTCCTGAAACCGTTCGAGGATCTGATCTCCGCGCCGGTCCTTTACGATTTCCTCAGAATAGGCGATCAGCGGAGATATGTTGAGCTCGCCGTTGCCCGTTACCGGTACGATGACAAAATTTCCCGAAGTCTCGGCAAGCAGGCTCGTTCCGGCAAGTAACGAGGTCGCCTCTGTTATATGATCGTTATTGACCTGCATCGCTTTGGACAGGCTGCTGCTTTCCCTGTTGACGGCCTGGATCAGATAGACCTCTCCTACATTGAGCAAGGCAAGAATAATTATAATCGGAAGTAAAACCGCGTGTGTTGAAAGATTTTTTTGTTTCTCCATAAATATAATCATCGTACAGACAGAGCCGCGGGTTTGTCAAGAGTGTTTTAACAGGTAAAAGAAAGAGATTAGTTACATTTTCGGAAAAGTTGCTATAATAGAAACAGAAAAAAGCGGGAGCTCCGCTTTCAAGGACGTATTGATGCGCACGATTGCGGTAAGGAAGGCGCTTTCAGCGCTCCGCAATCGGCGCAATAGGAAACGAATATACTCGCGAACGCAATTAATTGCCGTTTTTGATAAAGTAAATGTACTGAAATTGCGTTTGCGAGTCTGGTTGATCGGCAACGAAAAGTGTTAACCAGTATAAATTCGTTTCCTTATAATTGCTCAGACAGAATAAGGAGGAGGAAATGAACCGGAGAATTGTTTCTAAACGGACGTGTATCGGAATTTTTCTGATAATATTGCAGGTATTGACCCTCTTTGAGCCCGCGCTGGTCAGAGCCGCGGAGATGGAGCGGCCCGCCCGGAGACCGAAGGTCATAGAGGTAGATAACGTAAACGATCTGATCGGGGGATGGGACGACAATGTCACCCTTGTTCTTGCGCCCGGACAATATAACCTTACGGAGTATCTGAACTCGCTATCGAATCCGAAGCCCTGGCTCTATGACCGGGAAATGGAGCAGGGGCTTTATCTGAGGGAGGAATTTGACGGGCCGGAGCTTATCATTGACGGCTATGAGAATGTAACGATCGTTTCCGCGGATAAGAAGCATCCGGCGGAGCTTGTCTGCGAGCCAAGATACGCGGACGTGCTTTCCTTTGTCGACTGTAAGGAAATTTTGATCGACGGGGTATCGCTCGGCCATACGCCGGAGCAGGGAAGCTGCGCGGGGGATGTGCTGAGTTTAACGGACTGCTCCTCGGTAGTGGTTTCGGACAGCGAGCTCTACGGCTGCGGGACCTATGCGTTTACCATTGATGATTCGGAATATATTACCGTCATGGACTGCGATATCCACGATTGTTCCTATGGCTGCGCCGTTGTAGCGGGTACGGAAAACCTCTCCTTTATCCACTGCGATTTTCACGATTGCAAAGAGTTTACCATGTTCGAGGTCATGGGCGGGTCGACTGATTTCATCGGCTGTGATTTTAAAAATCTGGACGGAAACTTTCTGAGCAATGAGGGCGGAGACGTTTCATTTGTCTTGTGCAGCTTTGATCCGCAGATCGAGGAGGAGCTGAAGCAGGGCGGCTACCTTACAGAGAAGCAGAGGCCAAAGACAGAGGAACCTAAAGAAGAGTCGACAAAAGCTGAGCCTTCGAAGGAGGAGCCGCAGAATACAGCACAACCGAAGACAGAAAATGCGGAGAAGATTCAGTATACCGCGGCGGAGCATCCTCTGGAGCTTTACGACGAGGATATGCTTCTTGCGACCGGCAATTATTATGAGCTGATTCTGAGCGAGGAAGCAAAAGAGGCCTTCCCGAAGCTGGCGGAGGCGCTTGAAAAGAGGAATAAAGAGGACAAAGAGCAGGTCACTTCGGATATCATGGATATGGAAGAGGATTCCCGCGAGATGAACGAAACCGCTTTCGAGGTTTCCTTCAGTGAGGAGCGGGAGCTGATCCCGACCAGAGCGGATGAAAAAGCCTTTTCCTATGTATACCGCGTATATTCCTATCTGGGAGGGGCCCACGGATATTCCTATCCCACCGCTGTCAATATCGATCCCGCAACCGGCGAGGATATTCCGTTTACGGCGGTTGTAAAGGATACGACGGATCTGCCGGAGATCATGTATGAGGAGCTTTTAAAACAGAACGATGACCTGGAGGAGTACTTCTCCTACGATGAGGCAGGGAAGAACTATTTATTCGAGGACAATGAGGGACGGCTTGCAAACGACGGCGAGACGCTGTGTTGGGCGCTTGCCTGTGACGGGATCTGGATTTTCTATGAGGATTACGCTATGGGCAGCTACGTTGCGGGGTCCAGAGAGGAGCTGATCCGTTTTGCCGATTATCCGGAGATCTTTACGGATACCTATGTTAACGGGGGAGAAATGTCTGATATCGACAAGCAGGTAAGGCGTGAGACGAAGCCCACCGAAACCCTTAAAAGCAAGCGGCATGAGCTCCGTACGATCCCGCTGTCCTTCCATTTTGAAACTTTTTATCCCGAAGACGAGACAGAGGATAACTATGCTTACCAGGCTTTCGCTGAGGAATATAAGGCGGATGAGAGCAGACCGGGACTTAAGAAGGCGTTAGATGAATGGAATTCCCTGATGGAAGAGGATCTCGAAGGATCCCTGGAGGCGATAGGGAAGTTAGCTAAAAAAGCGTATAAAGAAGAGGGGACCGATGAGTTTCGGTATTATCAGGCAGGCTACCGCCAGTCTCTTCGCAGGGCGGATGAAAACTTCCTTTCCTTTGCGGTTTATGAAGAAGATACCTTTGCGCCAAAGCTGATGCGGATCGTTTTGGGGAAGAACTTTGATACAAAAACCGGTAAGGAGCTAGAGCTTACCGATGTTGTGACGGATACGCAGGCATTTCTTCAGGCGGCGGGAGACGAGCTTGGGAAGGTCTTCTATGATGAGGAGCTTCGGGCGGAGATCCTCTCTGAGCTTTCGGACAGGCTTTCGGATAAATCAACGATCAGCAGCGAGGAATTATCCTGGTGCCTGGGCTACGAAGGTATGGAGCTTTATCTGAACCCGGATATCAATTATAATTTCTACGGAGATACCGACGGACCGGTAAAGCTGTTCTTCTCCTACAGCGGCTATCCGAAGCTGTTCTCCGATCAGGTCAGGGAGATCCCCGGCGCCTATGCTTATGAGTTGGAGATCAATGATTATCCGGAGGTCTGCTATATCGATACCGACGGGGACGGGAAGCTTTCGGAGGTTTCGGTGGTCCTTTACGGGGATGAGGATTACTATCACTCGACGCTTAGCCTTTCGATTGACGGCAGGACTACAAGGTTTGCCGGTGACGAGGGAGTCGGCGGATACGAAGCCTCCGCGATCATCGTACATACCTATCAGGGAGACGATTTCCTGTATCTGAACCAGATGACGGATAACGATTATGAGTATATTTCCGTTTATTCCCTGGGAGAAGAGCCGAAGTACATCGGAGAGAAAAACGGTACGACGAGATTTGAGCTTTGGAGCGATTCGGAGGACTCCGGGGAGGATGAGCAGGAGTCTACAGGCTATATTATGACTTATCCCGGCGATTTCAAGCTGTGGTCTGTGAACTCGGTTCTGGGATCTTTGGCGGTGACCGGCGACTATAAGGTCGGCTGGGACGGGCTGCCGCAGCTTGAGGGCTATTACGAGGACTTTGTAGATCAGGGAGACTGGTTTATCACGGTATCGCAGGATATCGACTCTCAGATCGTCAATGAAAACGGGGATATCCAGACGGATTCGGTTCTGAAAAAGGGAACGAAGGTTCAGCCGTATCGGTTCATCGAATGGGGAGCGGTTCTACTGAAAGCTGAGGACGGGAGCTATTGGCGGATCAATCTGGACAAAAATGAGGATGAACTGTATACTCTGAATGGAAAAACCATGGATGAGTTGTTTGAAGGGCTGATCTATGCCGGATAACGTAAACGGAAACGATAAGAGAGGGAAAAAAATCGGGATACTGGCCGTATGCGTGGTATTTGTTATGGCGGCTGTTTTCTGCCTGTGGAAGCAGAGGGCGGCGGACCGGTATTCCTTCCCTCTTGAAAATATGGAGCAAAAAACCGGGTACCTTTCAGAAGGAGAGGTACCCTCTCTTCGTTCGGACAGTATCTCCGAAGACTTTTTCGCGGCGACTCCCAGGTTCCTGCTTCCTGAAGGGGACTATGTTTTAGAGATCCTTTATTCCTCGACTGCTTCCGGAAGTCTTCTGGTACAGGGGAATAACAACTGTGTCTTTGAAATGGAGCTGCCGCCCACAGGGGGCCTGCCGCAGACAGCTTCGAGCGCGGAGTTAAAGCTTCCCATCGGAACAGACCGCGGGATCTTAAAGCTCTATCAGCTCGAAGACGGAGAGATCGATATTTACAGTCTGACGATCTGGTCGGAGCATTCTCTCTATCGGGATTATTATCTTCTGCTTGTGATCTTTGCAGCGCTTGCCGCGCTTCTGATCTTACTTATTATAAACTATAACAAAATAAGTATTCCAGAGGATTGCCGGAGTTTAGTCGTTCTTCTGCTTGCGGTCCTGATCCTTGTCAACCTCCCGTTTTTTTCAAAGCGAATCAATTATAAGACGGATACCCAGGCGCATTTAAAGCGGATCGAGGCGATAAACGAAGGCTTAAAGGACGGACAGCTTCCGGTGATCGTCGGGCCGAACTACGCAAACGAATACGGGGAGATCGTGGCGCTCTATCCGGATCTTTTCCTGTATCTGCCGGCTCTTCTTCGGATGTGGGGGGTATCCATGCCCTGTGCCTACAATCTGTTTATGATCCTTATCAATCTGCTGACCGCGGTTACGGCTGTGATCAGCGCAAGGCGGATCTTTTCGTCGTGGCGGCTCTCCCTTCTTGCATCGATAATCTATCTGATCGAGCCGATCCGGATGTTCTGGATGCTCGAGATGGGCGCGGGCGCCGGGATGGGGATCGCGCAGATCTTTCTACCCTTTGTCATTACCGGGATCTATGAGGTCCTTCATCGGGAGGGCGAGGGCTGGAAATTCCTGGCGGTCGGGCTCTGGGGGATGGTCTGCTCCCACGTTTTAAGCGCGGTCTTAGGGATCCTTTATATCGGGATCTATATCCTCTGTCACTGGAAGCAATTTATTAATAACAAAGTTATTATATCGCTTCTGAAGGCGGCCGGGTTGTTTACGCTGCTGTCGATCGGGGAGCTGTCACAGTTCTTCGGGTATTATTTTACCGACTGGGGGACGGGCGCTCTGGAGTGGTCGGATTATTACCACTTCCCGGTAGACTGGGACAAGGAGGTCCGGAATGTGATCTGGGTCGTCCTTCTGATCGTGATCTTCCTCGGACTGAAGCAGGCGGGGAGACTTCGGGGCTTTGGAAAGGAAATGCTTATTGGAACAGTGCTTGATCTCTGGGTTTCGACAAGGCTCTTTCCGTGGATCCTGTTTGGAAAGCTGTCTCTGATCGATTCCTTCCTTGCGATGATCCAGTATCCGCACCGATTCCAGCTTTTGGGAAGCGCGATGCTCATCTTTGCTCTTGCGGAGGCGCTCTGCATAGAACCTGTTCAGAGGCTTGTAAACAGGAAGCTCTTGATCGGAGTGACTGCTTTAGCGCTGTTTGTCGGGCTTTTAGCGAATTTTTACCGGTACTACTGGTCAGATGTCCTGTTTTATGATCAGGTGACCGGAGAGATGAATATAGCTATGGAAGATTACCTTCCGGCAGGGACGCTGTCGGAATGGTATGCGACGGATACCGGGGATTTCTCGGATTATGAGGCGGTAGCGGCGTATTCCTATACGAAGGAATATACGACGATCGACTGTACCTATACCTCACAGGCAGAGGGGGAATATATGGAATTCCCGCTGTTCTATTATAAGGGATACGAGGCGAAGGACCAGAACGGAGCGCCCCTTGCCGTGGAAAAGGGAGAACGCAACCGGGTCCGGGTCTATCTTACAAAGTCGGATGAGGTTCAGGAGCTGCACCTGCGGTTTGCGGTAGCCCCTGTATACACGATCCTCTTTCTGTTTTCTCTTGTATTTACGGTGCTTTGGTTTATTTATGAAGCACGCGGATTTTCACGCTTCTATTCTCCTGAAGCAGACGATCGAATCCCGGGGAGCAGTTGATTTTCAGCTGGGCCTCGTTTGGGCGTTTGGATGATCAACAGTAGATCAAGGCTCTCACAGCTTAGGAATCGCCTGATCCAGCCAGTTTAGCCTCATCTCAAAGAACGTAAACATATTGTCTGTGAAATCAATATAGTTATAGGTATCGCCGGAGTAATCCATGATCCCGGCCTTGTATTCCTGCGGATATTCCCGGAAATTGAATTCGGCATCCTTAGCGATCCTTGCTTCCTCTTCTCTGGCGTAAGCAAGGGCAGCATAGCTTTTTTCCCGCAGCTCATTTTCGTAGAGCTCCTTGACCCGCGCCACAAAATCAGGATGCTCAAACAAGGCCTTGTAGATCCCGGCCTGATTCACGTAAAAGCCCTCCGGCTCTGTCCATTCCATCCCGTACTTTTCAAATTCCTTCCCCAGTGTCAGATCCATATCCCAGACCGGTCCATAGTAGATCCTGCCGTTTCTGTAAAAGGCGTAGATGCTCCGGTGATGGGCGTCATAGTTCATGGAAATCTCCTGAATGAGATAAAAGCGGGCGAGATTATCAAGGTCGATGTAATCCAGATAAGCGTCGCTCTCTGTATCTTCGATGGCATCAATCATGGCCTGTACCCGCTCTTCGGCCAAAGCCCTTGTCTCTTCATCGGCATCTTCCGGATACAGGAGCTCGAAGAAAGCGCCCTCGTTGATGAAGGGATCTCCGTTCCAGTATTTTGAGGTATAAGGGATCAGCGCTTCGCCCTCGTCCTGCGAGGCCTCTCCCACCGCGGGATCGAACTGGAACAGCATATCTTCCGCCTCTAGCGCGATCCGTTTGCTGTCCACGGTCATCTTTGTTGTAAGCGTATAGATCCCATGGTACTTTCCGTCGACTAACAGGATGATCAGCTCCTCTTCGGGCTGATACGGGATCCCGACATCCCTCGCCAGCTTATTGAACATCAGGTTTTTTAACAGCGAGCGGTCGAAAGCGTTTGCGATCAGGTTGTAGCTTTTGTGGGTCGCGTCCTCAAAGAGCGGCATCCTTTCATTAAACCGCAGAGAAAAGGATTTTTTTTCAGCATCGGTCCAGGAGGTATTGCCCCGCCCCTGAAGCCTCGCGGGAGCATGGATACTTCCGAAATGACAGACTACGTTTAAGAGCGAGTTATGCTCTTTTTCATGGATCATAGCCTCAAACCGGTCGTTCGATTCGGTATTCAGGTACATCGTCCGAAGAGCCGGCCGGTAGAGTACGATTTCATAGCCGCAGAGGGTTACAGTCTCCGAAAAATCAGAGGTAAATCTCTGCAAAAGCTGCCCCTCCTTATCCCGCACATAGTAGGAGTAGGTCTTGTTCTCTGCCTCGGGCACAAACATATAGATCACACCGTCGCCGTAGCTTAAGCTGTATACATCGCTGGGGAGCTGGATATTTTCATCCGCCGGAAAGAACAGGTCGAAATAGTCGAGCCCCGCAAGCTGTTCTTCGGTATAGTTTAAGGTAGCTCTGGGAACAGCCTTATAGTCCCCCGGAGCGTTTTCTCCGGGGGATCTTCTCCCTGCCAGACTGACATGGGCAGCCAAAGCGATGGCAAGAAAGATGATGATAATGCAGATGATCGGTAACAGTACAGGTTTCAGCTTCATATCTGCGAATATACATCAAGACGGTCCGGATGTAAAGATATTTGAGAAATAGCGGTAAGTATGGTATGGTAGTTCTATGCGTATGAGTAAGGAACAAAAAAGCATAGTGCTTTGCCGGCTTCTGTCCTTTTTGATCCCTGCGGGGATCGTAGCGCTTGTCTGCGTCAGGATGGGGTTTTATCCCTTCGGCGATAAATCTGTTCTGATGGCGGATATGCGGTATCAGTTTGTGGATTACTACGCATACTATAAGAAGCTTCTCTTTGATAAGAACGATATTTTTTATACCTTTCAGAAAACCTTCGGCGGGGATATGGCGGGGCTTTTAGCCTATTACTGCAATACTCCGTTCCTGTTTCTTCTGGCCTTTGTGCCAAACGAGGCGCTTCCCGGAGGGATCCTGATTTTGATGATCGTTATGATCGGACTCTGCGGCCTGGATTTTCATATTTTTCTGGAGCGGGTTTTCGGTTTTCGGATCTCTGCGCTGATCTTTTCGACAGCCTACGCCCTCTGCGGATATCTGATGGGGTACTTTAACTGTACGCTGTATTTCTTTGATGTGGCTTTGCTGCCGCTTGTTATGACGGGGCTGGTTGAGATCCTCCGAAGCGGGAAGGTCAGCCTTCTGTATATCTGGACGCTTGCTCTGGCCGTCTTTTCCAGCTACTATATCGGCTATATGATCTGCCTGTTCTCGGTGCTGTTTTTCCTGTACTGCTATTTTTCTATGTACAAAACCATTCCGGAGGTCAGAAAGCATCTTCGGGCGGCCATGATCTATGCGGCAAGCTCTGTTCTAGCCGTCGGGATCTCCGCGGTCAGCCTTTTCTGTGCCATGTTCTCTCTGAGAGGACAGAAGAACAGCGGTTTGAGTCTGTCCGGCAGGCTCAATTTCGCTCCGCTCGAGCTGTTTTCTGGCTTGTATACAGGCGCTTTTCATGGAAACGTTTCCGACGGGCTGCCGTTAATATATATCGGAGCCATCGGGGGAGTGCTTTCGATCCTGTTCTTTGTAAACAAAAATATCGAGCTTCGAAGAAAGCTCCTGGCGGCGGTGGTACTTCTGCTTCTGATCCTGAGCTTTGTTTTCGATCCGCTCAATGTCGTCTGGCATGGCTTCGCCCACCCGATCGGATTTCCCTACCGTTTTTCGTTTTTGTTCAGCTTTTTCCTGCTGTTTTTAGCGTTTCACTGCTTTGTGGAGCTTAGGGAGGCGTTTACCCCCTGGGTCTACGGCATTGTTTTTGCGATCATCGTACTGTATTCGGCGTATCTCTTCAGTATCCGGAGTCCTTACGCGGGTCACAGGGAGATCGTTCTGACCCTTGTTTTCTCGGCTGCGGCGCTGATATCGCTGTATCTTTGCAAATACGGGAAGCAGTATATGATGCCGATCGTTCTGGGGATGGTGCTGCTTGAGTGCGCGGATGCGGGCTATAACGCGTATCACTCCATTGCGGCGTACTTTCCGGGCTTCGAAGAGACAGACGACTATGATATGAGTAAATATACCGGGTTTCTAGCGGAAACCGGGGAGCTGGTGGATTATGTCAGGGACAGGGATGATGGGCTGTACCGGCTGGAAAAATATTACAGGCGGTCGAACAATGACGCTATGATGTTCGGCTACAAGGGCCTTTCGCATTTCAGCTCCTGCGAGACGGGGCAGGCAAAGGAATTTATGGGGACGCTCGGGTTTCGGAATAACGGAAACTGGGCTTATTACGGGGAAGAGGGAAGCACGGCCTTTGCGGATGCTCTGATGGGAGTCAAATACCTTATCACCCAATATGACGAGATCGGCAAGCCCTATAAAAAGCTCTGGCATAACGATAAGGAGCATGGAAAACAGTTCGTCTATCAGAATCCCTTCGCGCTGCCCTTTGCCTTTGCGATGACAGAGGAGGCGGATACGCTTTCCGCTGCGGAGTATGATCATTTTCAATATCAAAACGCTATCGCCGGGGCTTTTACGGGGAACGAGCATGCGATCTACCGCAGTGTTTCAAAGGTTACGCTTGTAACAGATAATATCACGGAGTCGGAGGGGACCTTCCGAAAGACGGATCCGGAGAAGGAAGCGTTTGTCGAATATACCTTTACGGCGGATTCCCGGGATTTTATCTATATGTATTTAAGCGCTCCGGGGCTTCAGGAAACGCGGGTCGAGGTCAACGGTCTTGAGAAGCAGCCGTATTTTACGGAATATGGCTGGAATATCCGGGGACTGGGGCATTTTACGCCGGGGGAGGAGGTCCGCCTGCGCCTGTACCTGGAGCAGGAGGAGATCATCATCGACGGTGTGGAGTTCTATTATGAAAATGTTGAGGAGCTTTCAAGGTGGTACGAGGACGCGGTGACCTCGCCCTCCCAGGTCACGGAGCTTGCAAGCTCTAAATTGAACGGCAGCGTGGAGGCAGCGCGGACAGCGGATCGCCTGGTCTTTTCGATCCCCTATGATAAGCGCTGGACCGTCAGAGTGGATGGAAAAAAGGCGGATACCTTTGAGGTTATGGATGGGCTTTTAGCGGTCTCTCTGAGCCCGGGGCAGCATGAATTTACCCTCAGGTATATGCCGCTTGGCTTTGTGGTCGGCCTTCCGGTTACGATCGTCTGCCTGATTTTGTTCTGCGGGTTGATCCGGATGAGATATGTAAGGCGGGATCGGTGATATTTTATACTGGTTAATGTTTTTCCTGTGCCTATTAATCGGTCCCGCAGACGCAATTCCAGTTATCAAAAACAGCATTTATCGTAAACGAATTATACTCAATAACGAAAAGGCTTGCCGTTTCGTAAATTTGTTTACGATGCGGCAGTCATTTACTATATTTCTGAAATGGGATATACTTATCGTATAAGTTATAGGAAACGAGTTTGTTTTATTCGTTTCGATAGTTTTTCATGGAGTATGAGGAGATCAAAATGGAAAATTATGACAATTACCTGCTTTCTATCGTAGTTCCGGTTTATAACGAGGAGAATGGGATCGAGCCGTTCCTTCAGAGGACGGAAAAGGTTATGGAAGAGCTGGACTGTGATTATGAAATCATTTTCAGCCTGGATCCTTCGACCGATCGGACCTATGAAGTGATCAAGGAAAATATGCGAAGGAACCGGAATATCAAGCTGATCACCATGAGCAGAAGATTCCGGCAGGCTGCCGCTACGATGGCTGGGGTACTGAATTGCGGCGGAGATATCTGCGTTGTTATTGACGTCGATCTTCAGGATCCGCCGGAGGTCATTCCCGAGCTGGTAGAGAAATGGAAGGAGGGTTATGATGTTGTTTACGCCCAGCGAATTGACAGACAGGGCGAAACGAAGATCCGTAAGCTCATTGATCTGACCGCCTACCGGGTCATCAATTTCCTTTCCTCGGTCGATATCCCGGTGGATACCGCGGATTTCCGGCTGATCAATCGGCGGGTGATTGAAGAGCTTAGGAAGATGCCGGAGACAAATATGTTCTTCCGCGGTATGGTCTCCTATATCGGCTTCAAACAGACCGCAGTCCGTTATCACAGAGAGGCAAGGGCGGAGGATGAGAGCAAGTATAACCGTCTCTGGGGAGAGTTCCGTATGGGCTTTCATGGGATTTTCTGCTTTTCCTCAAAGCCTCTGGAATATGTAACGTTCTTAGGCGCCGGAATGACAGCCTTTGGTTCGTTTTTGTCCTTTATTTATCTGATCCAGAAGAAGCTCCTTAAAAAGAAGGAAACCATTGTTTCGGGAGTCTCGGCTCTGATCTGGTTTATCGGAGGCTTACAGGTCTTCATTTCCGGGCTTTTGGGAGAATACATCACAAGGATCTATGATGATGTCAAGGGAAGGCAGCGGTTCATCATTGATGAGTTTGATGAGAATGAATAATTACCTCAGCCCGGTAATGTTATATCTTGCGTGCCGTTACATAGATTCGCGGATCGCTGAAAAGATGTGATATGCTCATTATCTTATGGCACTTTGAAAGACAGGCGCTCATAAGATATGTATACTCAATAACGAAAAGGCTTGCCGTTTCGTTATTGAGTGCGCCGGATTCGGGCCGCTTTAAGCGGCATATTTCCTTACCGAATCCGTGCGCATCACTTTATACGGTTAACGAAAATCGGCAACGATTTTCGTTAA
>JAFSXN010000135.1 GCA_017444015.1 Lachnospiraceae bacterium
ACCGAAACGGAGTGTAGAGTTCAAACCTGTTCAAGCCCCGAGGGGCTTGAACCAAGTATAGAGAGGACCTTTATGGTCCTCTCTATACTTGATTTACGTCCACGAGGGGATTCGAACCTCCGACCTACCGCTTAGGAGGCGGTCGCTCTATCCTGCTGAGCTACGTGGACCTATATTCAAATTATAAACTGTTAATCATTAAAATTAATCTTTCCCTGCAGCCAGATCGTCCCCTTAAAGCGACGTCCGATGGCAGGTTCTCCAAGAAGGTCCTTCTGATTAATAATCACATCAAAGACCAGATCATTGGTATTGATGGTCAGAATATACAACTCCTCGAGGGTCCTTTTATTGGGAAGCATCGTAAAATCTACGATTTCACCGATCACCGCATATTGATCACTCTCGATCCCATAAGGCATCAGACTGCTTTCTACAATACTTAATACATCTTCGTTCGCAATCCGACGGGAGATCATGGAATAAGTATCGATATCCTCCAGCGTCAGGCTTTCAATGGCTTCTTCATCCCCCTCCCGGGCCGCCGCCACCAGACTGTTTCTCTGCTGGGTCTGAGCCGGAGTCTCCACCTTCTTGTTGTCCTTCCGGATGGGCATGATGATCTTTCCTTCAGCAGAAAGACCGGACAGAGTCACTGTTGTTCCATGCAAGCAATGATCATTCAGCTTCTTTTCATTCAGATATTCATTTACGTTCTGAACATAAAAGATCAGGGCTATTCCAAGCTTCAGATCATCACAGATCCCGGCATAGGATTCGTTCCCGGCGTGGCGTTCCACTTCTGCCTGCTCCTCGGTCGTAATCCCGTTTCCGGAAAAATAAGGATAATAATAATCTATCTCAAAGCTTTCCTCATCCTCCAGAAACTGACCGCAGACCCGAAGTCCGAAGCCATGACCATATTCCTTCGTCAGCTCGGCAATATCATTTCCCTCGGAATCCCGCGCAAACAGAACCCGGTTCGGCGAATCGATCACCTCATCCAGAATATCGTCTAGTTCCTTCGTATTCTTCAGTTCCTGAAACCCTATGGCTCTAAGATACCGATGCAAACTACGTCCTCCGATTTACATACCTTATCATATGATACCATGGATTTCTTCGGCTTGTCTACCTATTTATGCCTTCGTCATCGAAAGCTCCTTTTTATACTCCAATGCAGCCATCAGAGCATCCTCCTCTTCCTTGGAAAGGACAATTATAGAATTTCCGTCGATGATCTCTTTAATATAGGTATAGCAGCCTTCCCGGCTGTGCATCGCGTTGATAATGAATCCGTCATCCTTTTCATTCAAAAGACAAACCGAAAAGCTCAGCTTTCCGCCCATTTCATTAAACGCATCGTATTTGATCAGACCGATCTTCTGGAAAACGTTTTTGTTGTTTTCGAACATACGTTTGATATTCAGTTCGTTTTCCTTATTGGCAGCCAGAAGATGGTCTACCTGTTCCAGACGGCGGATCAGCGTATCCTCCAACGTTTTCCCGTCCTTTCCGGACATAAAGATATCATACCTTTTTTTCAGTTTTCTGATATAGACCATATTCCATATAGCAAGGATCAAAAGAACGAGGACCACTGCAGCTAACACAAATATAATAATTATAGCAAAGTCCAAATCGATCCCTAAGGATTGCGAGATATTCGTATTCATCACCTTCCCCTCATTTCACAGTATAAATCAATTCAACAATTCTGGTAAGCTCTGCCGGAGAATAATACTCTATCTCAATCCGACCGGATTCCTCGTTTTTTTTATGGATCGATACCTTTGTTCCAAGCAGATTCTTCATTTTCTCTTCTGCCTGAGCATATACCGCTTCCATTCCCGCATCGGGTCCCGGATGTTCCTTCTTTTTTTCTTCGACCTTTTTATCACACAGCTTTTTTACAAGCTTTTCCGTATCCCGTACGTTCAGCTTTTCATCAAATATCTTCTGGGCTGTATCATACTGCTTTTCGCCATCTTCGATCGCGAGCAGCGCTCTGGCATGTCCCGTCGTCAGCATTTCATCCACGATCATCTGCCTGACTCTCTTATCCAGCTTCAGCAACCGCAGGGAATTGGTAACAGCGGTCCGGCTTTTGGAAATCTTCTCCGCCAGCTCATCCTGCTTCCAGTTGTTTAACGTAATCAGCTTCTGATAAGCTTCCGCCTCCTCGATCGGATTCAGATTTTCTCTCTGCAGATTTTCGATCAAGGAAATCTCAGCGATTTCCTGCTCAGTAAAATCGCGTACTATTACCGGTACTTTTTTCAAACCTGCCTTTTTGGATGCACGCCATCTGCGTTCACCGGCTACGATCATATAATAATTCTTCCTCTGTACAACAATCAGAGGATCAATAATCCCGTTCTTTTTAATCGAATCCGCCAGCTCGAGAAGCTTATCCTCATCGAAGACCTGACGGGGCTGATCCGGATTCGGCTCAACTTCATTTATATCCAGCTCAAAAACATCCTTATCTTCTTTCGAGCTTCCTTTTCTTTGAGCAGGGGCCTTTCCTTTATTTACCTTATCCTGGATCAAAACATCCAGACCCTTACCCAATGCATTACTCTTTGCGGCCATTTTTTTACTCCTGCTTTGCGAAATCTTTATTTGCGATCACTTCCGAGGCCAACGAACGATAGCTCTCAGCTCCCGAGGATTTTGAATCATATAGATTAATCGGTTTTCCATGCGACGGCGCCTCCGCCAGCTTTACGTTCCGAGGAATCACCGTTTCATAAATCCGGGTATTCAAATTCGTTCGTACGCTTTCTACCACCTGCTGTGAGAGATTCGTCCTCCCATCGTACATGGTAAACACCACACCTTCGATCACCAGCGAGGGATTCAATCTTTCCTGAACCAGGCGAATCGTATAAATAAGCTGGCTAAGTCCCTCCAACGCATAATACTCACATTGGATTGGAACCAGCACCGTATTCGCTGTAGTCATAGCATTGATCGTCAGCATATTCAGAGACGGCGGACAGTCTATGATCACAAAATCATAATCATCCTTAATGTAATCCAGAGAATCCCGTAAAACATATTCCTTATTATCTACGTCCAGAAGCTCTACCTCTGCCCCGGCGAGATTTACATTGGAAGGAATTACAGACAGGTTCCGAATATCGGTCTCGACCAGACATTCCGTTGTAGTACATTGATTTAGGATCAATTCATAAACTGAATTATCCTGTTCATCCTTGTCCAAACCAAGTCCACTGGAGGTATTTCCCTGAGGGTCCATATCAATTACCAGAACCTTCATTCCCTGCTCGGCCAGACAGGAGGACAGATTGATAGCGGTCGTTGTTTTTCCCACGCCGCCCTTTTGATTTGCGATTGCAATTGTTCTCCCCATGATTTACTCCTTTTTTATACGCGATGAATATTATAGCATGATTGGTGACGATATTCTATAGGATTTCAAAAATTATGTTTCACGTGAAACATTTCTACATTGGATTGTGTTTTTAATTAAATTCATCTCAATATATAGTGGATGTTTCACGTGAAACATATAATTCCCTATTTCTACAAACATTAGCCGGCTGTGACCTGTAGAGTGTTTTCCAAGGACGTCCTGTCCCGGAAAATACTCTACAGGGCGCAGTCGGCGAACCCTTTCATAAAATTCAAAACCCAACCTTACCTATACTTCATCCCCTAAACCATCCAATCCTCATTTCCCCCATAAAGTAAGCCGGCTGTGACCTGTAGAGTGTTTTCCGAGGACGTTCCTGTCCTGGAAAATACTCTGCAGGGCACGGCCGGCGAACCCTTTCATAAAATTCAAAACCCATCATAACCTATACTTCATCCCCTAAACCATCCAATCCCCATTTCCCCTCTAAAGTAAGCCGACTGTGACCTGTAGAGTGTTTTCCGAGGACGTTCCTGTCCCGGAAAATACTCTGCAGGACACGGCCGGCGAACCCTTTCACAAACCAAACCATTAATGAATATTGATCAATTTATTCCTGATAGAAAACACCGCCGCCTGAGTACGGTCCGTAACATCAATCTTTTTAAAGATATTGGATACATGATTCTTAACCGTCCGCTCAGAAATATTCAGCTTTTCAGCAATTTCTTTATTAAACATACCAAAAGAAAGCAGCTTCAAAACTTCAATTTCCCGATCCGTCAAGGTATCCAGCTTCCGTTCCTCATCGGATTTCAGCTCCATCTTTTTTTCCATCAGAGGAATCAACTCCTGCTGAATAAAGTTTTCTCCTCTCGCAACAGCCAGGATAGCATCCTTTAATTCATCCGAATCGGAATCCTTCAAAAGATATCCGTTAATACCGAGATCCACAGCACGAAGAAGGTATTCCACCTCATTATGAACAGTAAGGATTAGAACCTTAACATCCAACCGAAGCTCACGGATCCGTTCCAAAACCTCCAGACCGTTCATCTTCGGCATATTGATATCCAGAAGAAGAACATCCGGTATATGCTCACGAAGCTTTAAGATACATTCCTCTCCATCTCCGGCTTCATCCATAACACGAACATCTCCATCCAGCTCAAGAAGCTGGCGAAGTCCTTCCCGGATCATGGAATGATCATCCGCTATCATAACATGTATCATAAATCTTCCTCCTAAAATCTGGTTAGCGCCCCCTCCGGGGCAAGTCGTCGAATGTTATCCTGAAGTAATTCTTTTTCAGGATGACTCTTCCTCTGTGTCACTCTTACGCGGAACCGTCACGGTTATGATCGTACCTTCACCCGGTTCGGAGTCAATCACTACATCACCGGATAAAAGATAGATCCTTTCCTTCATCATAGGAAGGCCGAAGCCAGAGGAATAATCCTCCCCAACCTTCATATCCTCAACAGCAAAGCCTTTCCCGTCATCCTGAATGGAAACCTCTATCTCATCCGGAAGATAACGGAAACGTACATTAATCTCCGAAGGCTCTGCATGCTTGATGGCATTCATACAGGCTTCATGGATAATTCGAAGAAGAGTAAGACCGTAAACAGAAGGCATTTCTCCTTCGCCCTGTACATAATAATTGATCGGAATACCGCTTTCCTCCTTCAGCTTCAGAAGATCTCTTTCAATCGCCGTATCAATACCGATATCATCAAAGGACATGGGCCGAAGATCATAAATCAAAGAACGCATCACCTTTATAATTTCCTTAATATGACCCGAGAGACCCTTTAGCTCCACCTTGCATCGATTCGGATCCATTTCCATAAGCTTGGTCAGAAGCTCTGCCTTATACATCAGACCGGTCAGGCTTTGAACCGTGGAATCATGAAGCTCACGGGCAATACGCTGACGCTCAGCCTCCTGTGTTTCCAGAAGCTTTCTCCGAAGGATCTCATTATCGGAAGCCTCATTGATCAGTTCATCCGAAGGTTTTTCGACCTCACGCGCTACACGGATAACACTGTTCAACTCATCAATCTTTGCATCCAGATCCGCAATCTTTTCCTTCTGCTCTTCGCTCCGGTATACGAGGGATTTCTGTTCCTCCCTAAGCTCGGCGATCTTTTTCTTATTGGAGCTGTTTACTTCCCTGGGAGAAAAAAATTCATAATTCGGATCATTCTTTTCTTCTAAAAGCTCAATGAAGGCAAGATTTTCCCGAATCCTGTTTTCCAGAGAAGAGGATTCTCTTTCGGCATTGATTTTTTTTTCCAGAAGCTCATTCAGATAGCTTTGCAGATATTCCTTTACCATTTTATACCCCGTACTAAAGTACTAACGCCATTGTACTCTCTTTGAAGGAAAAAGTACAGAAAAAAAATTGTAAACAAAGCATTCTTGCTTTATAATCAAGAATAGGGTATTTGTTTAATACCCTGCAGATGAAAAAAGCAAAACATCCTGAGGAAAACACATGAATAAAAATTTGAAAAAATGTGCGTTTCTGGGCCTTTTTACCGGTGCAAGTATATTTGGTCTGAACACACTCATCGATCGCAATGCAGAATCTAAAAATGTCTTGAGCCAGCAGGGAAGATTCTTCCGTTTCCGGGATACGGATGTTTACTACTCCGTAAGAGGAAGCGGCGAACCGCTTTTGTTGATCCATGATCTTCTTCCCCAGTCCTGCGGCTATGAATGGGAAAAGGTCAGAAGAAGACTGGAAAAAACAAACCGGGTATTTGTTCTGGACCTGCCGGGCTGCGGAAGATCGGAAAAGCCCTGGCTTACTTATACGACCTTCTATTTTACCGAATGCATCCATGAATTTATCAAGCAGATAATCCGGGATAAAACGATTGTAGCTGCTTCGGGAGCTTCCGCCTTTCCGGCGATACTGACAGACAAAATGTATCCGGAGGATATGAAAAAGCTGATCTTAGTAAACCCGGAACGACTCGCTGTTTCGGAACAGACGCCAGACAAGTATCATAAAATGATAAAGTATTTGCTCCATCTTCCTATTACGGGACGCTTTATCTATAATATTGAAATGAGTGAAGCGAACCTGAATGCTCTCTTCCATGAGGTATATTATCACAGAAGATCTGCAGTAGATGGCCGCGTGGTGGCAGCGTTCTATGAAGCAGCTCATAAACGAAACAGCAACGGACGACATCTTCTCGCCAGTATTCGGGGAAAATATTTAAACGCGAATGTGCGGAATGCGCTGTCCAGCCTTTCGAATCTTTGCCTGATCATAAGCCGGGATCGTAAGGGCTCCTACAAGATCTTAACAGAATACAAAAAGGCCGCTAAAAACATAGAAACAGCCCAGATCTCCGGAAGCCGGAATCTTCCGATGCTGGAAACTCCGGAAAAGCTGGCGGAAGTTATGAAGCTGTTTTTGTCATAAGGGCTTCTTTTTGGGGATGCCGGGTCTGCGGGGATAGAGTGCCGGCGTTTCCTTTCGTTTTTCGATAACAATCAAAGACCTTTTCTGTTCCGTTTGATAAAGCGTGAAACAGAGAGGGTCCTTTTTTTCTCCTCCGAGAAGAGAAACCGCCCTTTCCGAAGCCGCCAGCTCCTCCTCAAATTCCCCGCCTTTATAGGAAATAAAGCGTCCATGAAGCTTAACCAGAGGAAGGCAATATTCCGAAAGAACAGGAAGAGGGGCTACGGCTCTGGACACACATAGATCATAGGCTTCCCGATGCTCCTTCCTATGCCCGAGCTCCTCTGCCCTGCCATGAACAGTTCGAATATCGGAAAGCTGCAAAGTCGAAATTACCTCCTCCAGAAAATCCAAACGTTTTTTCAGAGAGTCAAACAAAGTAACGGACAAGGAGGGAAAAGCGATCTTCAAAGGAATACCCGGAAACCCGGCACCGGTTCCGACATCGATCAGTCTTTCGTTATTCAAAACCTGGCATTTCAAAAGAGAAAGACTGTCCAGAAAATGCTTTGACACAACCTCATCCCATTCCGTTATGGCTGTCAGATTCATCACCTTGTTTTTTTCAACAAGCATTTCGTAATACAGAAAATACTGCTTTAGCTGTAGTTCTGTCAGATGAATCCCAAGAGAGAAAGCACCATCCCTTAAGTTTTTAAGTGTTTTTTCTTTTTCCATACTGCTCCAGATAGATCAATAACACAGAAATATCCGCCGGACTGATCCCGAGAACCCGGCTGGCCTGACCGACCGATACCGGTCGGATATTTTTCAGCTTTTCCCTGGCTTCCAGACGAAAGCCCAAAATCTCATCATAATCCAGATCCTTTGGAATCAGCTTTCCTTCCAGCCGCTTAAATTCCTCCACCTGCTCGATCTGACGTTTGATATAGCCTTCGTATTTGACCTGAATATTTACCTGTTCCCTGACATCCGCAGGAAGCTCCGGTCTTTCCTTATCCAAAGGCGCCGTCATATCATATGTAAGCTCCGGTCTTCGTATCAGCTCAGAAAGCGGCATTCCATGGGTCAGGGGAATCGAACCCACACTTTCCAGAAAGGCAGTTGTTTCCTTTCCGGCACCGACAGTAATATTCTGAATTCGTTCCAGCTCTTTTTCGATCTGCTTTTCCTTTTCCTTTACATGAAGATACCGTTCTTCCGATAAAAGCCCGACGAGATAGCCGGTCTTAGAAAGTCGAAGATCGGCATTGTCCTGTCTTAAAAGAAGACGATACTCCGCGCGGCTTGTCATCATCCGATAAGGCTCTGTTACCTCCTTTGTAACAAGATCATCGATCAAAACACCGATATAGGCTTCCGACCTTTTCAATATCAGCGGTTCCCTTCCCTCCAGATACAAAGAAGCATTAATCCCGGCAATAATTCCCTGAGCAGCCGCCTCTTCATAACCGGAGCTTCCGTTAAACTGACCGGCAGAATATAAGCCCTCGGCCTCCCGGACCTGAAGCGTCGGAAGAAGCTGTCCCGGAGCAAGACAATCATATTCAATCGCATACGCATTCCGTACCACAGAAGCATGAGAAAACCCGGGCATAGTACGGATCATTCTATGCTGTACATCCTCCGGCATTGACGAGCTCATGCCGGAAAGATAAAGCTCATTTGTATTCAGCCCTTCCGGTTCCACAAAGATCTGATGTCGTTCCTTATCGGGAAAACGAACGACCTTATCTTCTATGGAAGGACAATATCTCGGTCCGGTTCCCTCGATCACACCGCTGTAAAGAGGAGAACGAGAGATATTTTCACGAATGATCCTGTGCGTTTCCTCTCCCGTATAGGTCAGATAACAGGAAACCCGGTTCGGACCGATCTTTTCAGGATCCGTTGTAAATGAAAACGGAACCACCGGGTCATCCCCCTTCATCTCTGTCATCTCAGAAAAATCCACTGTCCTTCCATCAACTCTTGCCGGGGTACCGGTTTTAAAGCGGCGAAGCTGAATACCGTTTTTTCTCAGACTGTCCGACAAAAGATTGGCTGCCTTAAGACCATTTGGACCTGTATATTCAATCACCTCACCATACAGACAGCGTGAGGACAGATAAACTCCGGTACAAAGGATCACAGCGCGGGCATGATATACCGCTCCGGAGGCTGTTTTGACTCCCCGGACCTTACCATCTTCGATCAAAATTTCCGACACCTCTGCCTGTCGTAAAGACAAATGATCACAATTTTGAAGTGTCTTTCTCATTTCCATGGAATAGGAAGCCTTGTCTGCCTGAGCGCGCAGGGAATGTACGGCCGGGCCCTTGGAACGGTTCAGCATCTTGGACTGGATAAAGGTACGGTCAATATTGATTCCCATCTGACCTCCGAGTGCATCGACCTCCCGAACAAGATGACCCTTGGAGCTTCCGCCGATATTCGGATTACAGGGCATCATGGCAATACTGTCCATGCTCACCGTAAACAGGATCGTTTCATGCTTTAATCTGGCTGCGGCAAGAGCTGCTTCACAGCCGGCATGTCCTCCGCCTACTACAACCACATCATAGGTTTCTTCCACATAAGCCATTCTTATTTCCCCATACAGAATCTGGAAAAGATCTCATTAACCAGATCCTCTTTCACTTCCTCGCCCAAAAGCTCACCGAGACTCTTATTTGCTGCCATCAGATCAATCGTAAAAAAATCCTCCGGCATGGAAAGATGAATACTTTCCAGTACCTTTTCCAAAGCATCCTTCGTTTTTTGCAGCAGCTCTTTGTGTCTTAAATTTGTAATTACGATATCATCTTCAGAGCTCAGCTCTCCATTAAAAAACAGCTTTTTGATCTCTGACATCATTTCCTTTAAGCCTTCTCCGGTTTTAGCCGAAAAGGGCAGGCCTCGGATCCCGTCAAAGGAAGGATCCTTCGGCAAATCCTTCTTATTCAAAAGAACAAGGCGTTTCTTTTCAGCCGTATTTTCATAAAGATAACGATCCTCCCCGGAAAAAGGAGCAGAAGAATCCAGAACCAGAAGCAAAAGCTCGGCTTCCTCCCATTCCCTGCGGGCACGCTCTACACCGATTTTTTCCACCGGATCCTCTGTATCACGAATACCGGCAGTATCCACAAGCCGCAGCAAAATCCCGTCCCTTTCCACGGTTTCTTCGACCGTATCTCTGGTTGTGCCGGGTATATCCGTAACGATCGCGCGATCTCTTTGTGAAAGCAGATTCAGAAGTGAGGATTTACCGACATTCGGTTTTCCGAGAATAACGGTTTTTATGCCATCTGAAAAGTAACGACCGGTATCAAAGGAAGATAAGAGCTCCTGAATTTCAATCAAAGCCTTTTCAACCGTATCCTCAAGCTCGATGGAGAAGCTGTCGAGAGAAAAATGCTCAGGATCATCCAGAGCTGCTTCAATATAAGCCGTTTTTTCCAAAAGAGCAGTTTTTATACTGCGAATCTTATCAGAAAGCTTCCCTGTCAGATGCTTTACGGAGCTTTTTCGGGCAAATTCGCTTTTGGCCGAAATCAGGTCCATGACGGATTCCGCCTCCGCCAGATCGATCCTTCCGTTCAAAAAAGCCCGCTTGGTAAATTCACCGGGTTCGGCAAGCCGGGCACCGGTTTTTATCAGCTCCTCCAGAATCCTTTCGGTTACAAGGATCCCGCCATGACAGTTAATCTCCACTACATTTTCACCGGTATAGCTTTTCGGTGCATGAAATACGGAGACCAGAACCTCATCCAAAATTTCCCCGTCAGCCTTGATAAAGCCATAACGGATCGTATTGGGCTCTGCTTTTTTCAGATCTTCGGAAAAAAGGGAGGATGCTATATCAAGAGCCCTGCTTCCGGAAAGCCGGAGAATGGAAACTCCTCCCTTTGTCATACCCGTAGCTATTCCGGTTATGGTATCCTTTGTCATATTCTATAAAACGCCCCTGGACTTTCATCCAGAGGCGTCCCCCCATTTCATACTTATTTCGGCGTTACCACCACATAACGATCGGGCTCTTCACCCTCGGAATGAGTCGTAACATAACGATTGTTCTGCAGAGTAGAGTGGATGATCCTTCTTTCGAAGGGATTCATGGGCTCGAGCTCCGCCGGCCGACCGGTACGCTTTACCTTTAAAGCCATATTATTCGCAAGATTCTCCAGAGTTCTCTTACGACGGTTCCGATAATCCTCCGTATCGATCTTGACCTTTATCTTATTATCCTTATGGTTATTTACCGCAAGCTTTGTAAGATACTGCAGCGCATCCAGGGTCTGACCTCTCTTTCCGATCAGTACTCCCATTTCCTTACCGCTTAATTCAATATCCAGAAGCTCTTCTTCCTTTTCATACTTCACATCGATATTGACTTCCATATCCATAGCCTGAAAAACGCTGTTCAGGAAATTCTTAGCACTGTCCGAGATCGAAACATTATTTGTCTCAACCTTCACCTCTTCCTTTACTGGCTCCGGCTTTACAATCTCTTCCTGCACAGGCTCTACCGCCTTTACCTCAACCGGTTCCTCCGGTACGACCTCCTTTTTCCGGGCACGGATCAGCGCAGGCTTGTTTCCGATGCCGAGAAAGCCGGTGCTTCCCTTTTCTATTACCTCATAATCGACCTCATCACTGGGGATACCCAGACGGACGCAGGCCTCTGTCAGAGCCTCATCTACGGTTTTACCCGAAAATTCCATATATTCACTCATTTATCCTTTTCCCCCTGCTTATTATTTCTTTCATTAAATTCCTTAACGAGATTGGCCTTCGCAGCCATGGAGTCGGGACGAGCCTGTTTTTTCACTTCATTGGCCTTTGATAAAAGCTCTTCTCTTTGTTCTTCCGTTAAAGACGAGCTGAATTCGGTATTACTTTTCGTGGAAAGAGCAGCATTACTTCGGATCTGATCCTCTCTTATGCCCATCTTTTCACGCTTCTTCTTTTGTTTCTCCTGGTTTTTGGCTATAAGATCCTCCAGGTTTATCTTATCCAGCTTCTTATTCATGTATAGCATCTGAACCGTTCGGACCACGGCCGAGCCGATCCAGTAAATACCTAAACCGACAGGAACCGAGAAGCAGATCACGAAGGACATGAGAGGCATTAACAGATTCATGACCTTCATCGAGTTTCCGCCGGGCTGGTCAGCATTGTTGATCGCGGCCTGACCTATTTTAATGCTGAGCATCTGGGTAATATAGGAAAGAACCGGAATCAAAAGAGCCAGGATCGCCAAACCCAGAAGGACTGTATTTCCTTTATCATTCCACCAGTTGGTAATGTGGTACCAGGGGGTATCGGAAATATTCAAACCGACAAAGTTATTCACATGGTCCAGCTTATCCCAGACAGGCTGCACTGTACTCTGGGTAAGAGAAAAGGTTTTCTCCAACAAAGCTCTGCCATCAGGATTCAGCTTATAGAGGACATCTACGACATAATTGGCATTCTGCTCTACTGTATTGGTCGCGGCAAAATTAGCATTCACCTGGGCAATGGATTTCCGGACCGTCTCATTTGTAACAAAGCCGGTCATCTTGGCCAGAAAACCATTGGTATTCATAATTTTACCAACGATACAGTCCATACTGACCTTGAAATCCGCACCCGTTCCCGTAGAAATCAGGAAGATTTCCTTAACCTTATTTACATAGGCGGGAATATTATAGAACACACGATAAAGAGCAAACAGGATCGGCATCTGGATCAGAAGCTGTAAGCAGCTTCCGGTAGGAGAAACGCCGTATTTCTGATACACCGCCTGAGTTTCCTCCTGCATTTTCTGCATGGAAGCCTGATCCCTGCGGCCCTGATATTTCGCCTGAATCTCCTTAATTTCGGGATTCATCTTTTGAGACAAACGCGAAAATTTCTGCTGCTTGTAGGTCAGAGGATACAGAGCAGTATAGATAATGATGGTCAGAATAATAATGGTAACACCGACATTGGCTTCGCCACCCGAAATCAAACATAAAAATTCATAGATTCCGTTCATGACAATACCGAGAACCCAGGCAATGGGTCCCAGTATCGCACCCGGATATTTCGTCAATACAATGTCCAAAAAATTGTCCTCCTAAATAAGCGGATCGTATCCGCCCTTTGAAAACGGATTACACCGCAAAATTCTCCAGGCAGCTTTTGCACCGCCTTTAATAAAGCCATATTTTTCCACAGCAAGAAGCCCATATTCCGAACAGCTCGGACAATAAGGGCATTTCGTGTGTTTCATTGGTGAAATATATTTACGATAAAGCTTGATCAAACAGATCAGTATTCTTTTCATAATATATGATGAAGATTCGCAAGCTGTAAAAGCGCCTTTTCTACCTCGTAGTAAGAGGCATCCTTTACAGGAGCTCTTGCGATGACCGCAATATCGAGACCACTACTCAACATTTCTTCGTGCAGTCGATAGCTTTCACGGATCAGACGGGTAATATGATGTCTTTGTACGCTGTTACCCACCTTTTTACTTACCGATATACCCAACCGGTTTCGTAAAGACCCGTTTTTTAAAACAACCATGACCAGAAAACGATTCGCCCTGGATTTTCCGAACTGGTAGACCCTCTTAAAATTTCTGGAATTGGACAATGAATCGGTTTTCTTCATATACAAAAAGAAAAGCCACAGAAAAGCTGTGGCCTATGCTGACAATTTCTTTCTTCCTTTTAATCTTCTGGCAGCCAGAACCTTTCTTCCACCCTTCGTACTCATTCTCTTACGAAAACCATGAACCTTCGCTCTCTGCCTGGTTTTCGGCTGAAATGTCATCTTCATCCGCTTCTCACCTCCGTCCGTTAGGGAATGAAATGAACAAAATACCTTGTCCATTATAACAAAAACTGTATTAAAGTCAAGAAATTTTCAATTTTCCTTCTGTTTTCAACACCTGTGGATAAATCTGTGTATAAGCTGATTTTGTCTGTGGATAGACACAGGATAAAAAGGGGATAGATTTTTTTCTCTGCAACGAATCCTTCTTTAACAGGGCATTATGATTGTGGAAAGCCTATGGGGATAACTTAAACGTCGTTTGTCATTGAAAAAAAAGCCATTTTCGTGTATTATAGATTTATGTGCGGACTTTTCGTTATACCGCATTTAAAACCGAAATTTGGGGAAATTCTGCATGGAAGAGCTGATTGAACACTGGCCCGAAATACTGGAAAAAATTAAAGAAAATGAAGAAATTACAGACGTCGCCTTCCGGACCTTTGTAGAACCCTTTGAAGTAGTGGATGTTCGGGGAAATAAGGTTTATATTGTTGTTCCCACAGAACAGATCGGCCTGAATTTCTTCTACAAAAGATATCAGGAATTCGTTACGATAGCCATCGGAGATGTTCTCGGTATTATTTATGAGATCGTCTTTATTTCTTCGGATCAGAAAAATAACCTTAATAATATAGAAGAAACAGGTTCTTCCTCGCAAAAAAAATTTGTTTCCAAGGCTCTTTTTGAACAGGCAAACCTGGTTCCCTATTATTCCTTCGATACCTTTGTTGTCGGAAATAATAATAAACTGGCTCATGCCGCTTCCCTGGCTGTGGCGGAATCTCCGGGTGAAACCTATAATCCTCTGTTTATCTATGGAGGAGTCGGTCTCGGAAAAACACACCTGATGCATTCCATCGGCCATTATGTTCTGGAACAGAACCCTCAGAAAAAGGTGCTTTATGTCAGCTCTGAAGTATTTACCAATGAGGTAATTGAAGCGGTTCGAAGCGGTAATGCTTCTTCGATGTCCAAGGTACGGGATAAATATCGGACCGTAGATGTGCTTCTGATCGATGATATTCAGTTTATAATAGGAAAGGATACGACTCAGGAGGAATTTTTTCATACCTTTAATGCCCTGCAGCAGCAGAGAAAGGCCATTGTTCTGACCTCTGACCGGCCGCCGAAGGAAATGGAAACTCTGGAGGAAAGGTTCCGATCCCGTTTTGAAATGGGATTAATGGTGGATATTCAGTCGCCGGACTATGAAACGAGAATGGCTATTTTAAGAAAAAAAGCCGAATCCGAACATTATAAGATCGATGACTGGATCCTGCAATACATTGCCGAAAATGTAAAATCCAATATCCGTGAGCTGGAGGGAGCCTTAAACAAGCTGCATTTCTCCGTAAACATGGAAAAAAAGGATATTACCATTGAATATGTAAAAAACGAGCTGCAGAGCATCGTCAGTCCGGATGAAAACAAGGTCATTACGCCGGAGCTGATCATAGACGTTGTATGTGAACATTTCCACATTACCTACGACCAGATCGTTTCCAAAACCAGATCCAACGATATAGCCAAACCCAGGCAGATCGCCATGTATCTGTGTAAAAACATGACCTCCCTTTCCCAGATCGCCATCGGAGCCCTTCTGGGAGGAAGAGACCATTCCACTGTCATCCATGGAATCAAAACCATGACAGAGGAATACAATACAAACGAAAATACCAGAAATACAATAGATATCATACGTAAGAAAATAAACCCCAATTAAGAGGTTTTCCACATATTCTTATTTTTAACTTTTAAGAAATTGTCGTTGTACAGGGAATGAACAGAGTTATCCACTTATCCACATCCCCTATGACGAATATGAACATACTATTTATTATTTATGCTATGCGAAAGGAGCTCGCTCATTTATGAAGATCATTTGTCCAAAAGGAAATCTTCTTTATGGAGTCAACACAGTATCAAAGGCAGTTCCCACCAGAACAACGATGGCCATTCTGGAATGTATCCTGATCGATGCAAAGGAAGGTGTGATTAAACTGACTGCCAATGATACAGAGCTGGGAATCGAGACCAGGATTGAGGGTGAGATCGAGGAACCCGGTGTGATAGCTCTGGATGCGAGAATCTTTTCCGATATTGTGAGAAAGCTGCCGGAAAATCAGGTTACGATTGAAACACAGGAAACCTTTAAAACAAGAATCTCCTGTGAGAAAACAGTGATTAATATTGTTGGGAAATCCGGAGAGGATTTTTCGCCGCTTCCTTCTATTGAGAAAAAGAATGAGCTTGTCATGTCTCAGTTTTCGTTTAAGGAAATAGTCCGGCAGACGATCTTTTCCATAGCGGATAATGACAACACAAAAATGATGACCGGCGAATGCTTTGAGGTAAAGGGAGATCAGCTAAGGGTGATTTCTCTGGACGGACATCGGATTCCGGTTCGAAAAATGACTCTTAACGAAAGCTACGGAGACGTGAAGGTAGTGGTTCCGGGAAAAACTCTGCAGGAGGTCAGTAAGATCCTGGTCGGAGAAAATGATCAGAAAATGAGTATCTATTTTGATCATAACCATATTCTGTTCCAATTCGATACGACGACCGTAGTTTCCAGGCTGATCGAAGGTGAATTCTTTAAGATCGATGCCATGCTTGCTACGGAATACGATACGAAGATTACAATTAACCGGCGTGAACTTCTGGATTGTATTGACAGGGCCTCTCTTCTGGTAAAGGAAGGGGATAAAAAGCCCATAATCATGAACATTCAGGATGAAAAGATGGAATTGATGATAAATTCCTTCATTGGTTCCATGGATGAGGAGATCGATATCAGAAAAAGCGGAAAGGATATCAAAATCGCCTTTAATCCGAAATTCTGCATGGATGCTCTGCGCGTGATCGATGATGAAGAGATCAGCTTATATATGAGAAACGCAAAATCTCCCTGCTTTATCAAGGATGATGCGGATTCTTATCTCTATCTGATCCTTCCGGTGAATTTTAATTCGGGAACCAGATAATGAAGGAAGTAAAGATACGGGATGAATTTATAAAGCTCGGTCAGGCCATGAAGCTGTCCGGTGCTGCCGAAAGCGGTACGGATGCCAAGGAAAGGATCCTGAACGGAGAAATCAGGGTAAACGGAGAAGTCTGCCTGATGAGGGGAAAAAAGCTTTATCCGGGAGACGTGTTTACGGCAGAGGGTGAAGAATACCGGGTAATCTCATGATCATTTCATCCATGAATGTTTCGAATTTTCGAAACTATCAGAAGGGAGAGATTCATTTTTCAGAGGGTGTGAATATTCTGTATGGAGAAAATGCCCAGGGAAAAACAAATCTTCTGGAGGCAGCCTATTTAAGCGGGACCACCAAATCCCATAAGGGCTGCAGAGACCGGGAAATGATCCGGTTTGGAGAAGAAGAGGCTCATATACGAACAATTGTTGATAAAAAGGATGCCTCTTTTCGGATCGATCTTCATCTGAAAAAGCATAAAAGCAAGGGAATTGCAATAAATCAGATTCCGATTAAAAAGGCCTATGATCTGTTTGGTGTTTTAAATATTATTTTTTTTTCTCCGGAGGATCTGAATATCATAAAAAACGGACCTTCCGAAAGAAGAAGGTTTCTGGATTCGGAAATCTGTCAACTGGATAAGATTTATTTGTCCGGATTGATGAAGTATAACAAGGCTCTTGCCCAGAGAAATCGATTATTAAAGGAGATTCCGTTCAAATCCGGCCTTAAGGATACGCTCTGTGCCTGGAATGAAACCCTGATTTCTTACGGAAAACAGGTGATCGAACGACGAAGACGGTTTTTGAAGGAGCTGAATCTGATCATATCGGAGATCCATCGGGATCTTTCGGGACAGTTGGAGGAGCTGAAGCTGGAATATGCTCCGGATGTTTTGGAGGAAGAGTTTGATAAAGAGCTGATCCTGTCGGAGGAAAGAGATCTTCATCAGGGAACGACCTCCAGGGGTCCTCACCGGGATGATGTAGTTTTAAAAATTAACGACATAGATATTCGTCATTTTGGTTCACAGGGACAACAGCGAACCGCAGCACTATCATTAAAGCTGGCTGAGATCGAGCTGGTAAAAAGTAAAATTATGGAACCACCGGTGCTGCTTCTGGACGATGTATTATCAGAGCTGGATCACCATCGTCAGGATTTTCTGCTGAAAAGGATCGGTTCGATCCAGACGATCCTTACCTGTACCGGTTTGGATGAATTTGTAAGAAATAATGTCCGGATCGATCGGTTATTCCGGATCGATCATGGTCAGATCAAAATGGAAAAATAAGATACTTGCAGTTACGAAACAGGGAGACTTATGTCAGAAGAAAACTTTGAGATCAAAAAAGATCAGGAATACGGCGGTGATCAGATCCAGGTTCTGGAAGGACTGGAGGCGGTAAGAAAACGTCCCGGTATGTACATCGGCAGTACTTCTTCCAGGGGTCTCCACCATCTTGTTTATGAGATTGTGGATAATGCCGTGGATGAGGCCCTGGCCGGATTCTGTAAGAATATTGAGGTAAATATAAATTCCGACAACAGTATTACCGTTGTCGATGACGGGCGTGGTATTCCGGTGGATATTAACCATAAAACGGGCCGTCCCGCGGCGGAGGTTGTATTTACCGTTCTTCACGCAGGCGGAAAATTCGGCGGCGGAGGCTATAAGGTTTCCGGAGGTCTTCATGGTGTCGGTGCTTCGGTTGTGAATGCCTTATCGGATTTTCTGGAGGTGGAGATCCGACGGGGAGGACGTATCTTTACCCAGCGTTATGAACGGGGAAATATCGTTACCGAATTAAAGCAAAGCGGAACCTGTCCGGAGGAGGAGACCGGAACGAAGGTAACCTTTCTTCCGGATGCTACGATCTTTGAGGAAACGGTTTTCGATTATCAAACCTTAAAGCAGAGGCTCCGGGAAACGGCCTTTTTAACAAAGGGTCTTCGAATAGTATTGAATGACAGGCGTGATGATCCGGTTCATACCCATGAATTCCATTATGAAGGTGGGATCAAACAGTTTGTGGAATACCTGAACCGCGGAAAATCCGCGCTTTATGAACAGATTATTTACTGTGAGGGGTCTGTTGGCGGAGTATATGTGGAAGTGGCCATGCAGCATAACGATTCCTTTAATGACTCCACTTTCAGCTTTGTAAATAACATTATTACGCCCGAAGGCGGAACCCATCTTACGGGTTTTCGAAACGCAACGACAAAAACCTTTAACGATTACGCAAAATCCAATAAGATTTTGAAGGATACAGAGGCCTTGACCGGAGACGATATCCGGGAGGGTTTGACGGCCATCATATCCGTAAAGATCGAGGATCCCCAGTTTGAGGGCCAGACGAAACAGAAGCTCGGAAACAGTGAAGCCCGAGGGGCCGTGGAAAATGTGGTAACTCAGCAGCTTACATATTTTCTGGAGCAAAATCCTTCCGTGGCTAGGACCATCTGTGATAAGGCAATTCTGGCGCAGAGAGCCAGGGAAGCAGCGCGGAAGGCCAGAGATCTGACCCGGAGAAAAACCGCTCTCGAGGGAGGATCGCTGCCGGGTAAGCTGTCTGACTGTTCGGATAAGGATCCGAAGAACTGTGAAATCTTTATCGTTGAGGGAGATTCCGCCGGCGGCTCCGCGAAAAAGGCCAGAAGCCGTGCTACTCAGGCGATCCTTCCCCTTCGCGGAAAGATTTTGAATGTGGAAAAGGCCAGATTGGACCGAATTTACGATAACGCTGAAATTAAGGCCATGATCACAGCCTTCGGTACCGGGATTCATGATGATTTTGATATCGAAAAGCTTCGTTATCATAAAATAATCATTATGACCGATGCCGACGTGGACGGCGCCCATATTGCCACACTGATGCTGACCTTTTTATACCGGTTTATGCCCGGTCTTATCAAGGGAGGCTATGTTTATCTGGCTACGCCGCCGCTTTATAAGCTTGAAAAGAATAAAAAGATCTGGTATGCCTACAGCGATGATGAATTGAACCGGATCCTCGTAGATGTAGGCCGGGATAACAGCAATAAAATCCAGCGATATAAAGGTCTTGGTGAAATGGATGCGGAGCAGCTCTGGGAAACCACGATGGATCCCGAAAAGCGGATCCTGAAGCGTGTAATGATCAATGAGGATGATGCCTCCGAGATCGATGTGACCTTTACAACATTAATGGGGGACAAGGTTGAGCCCCGTCGGGAGTTTATCGAAGAAAATGCTAAATTTGTTCAGAACCTGGATATATAATCTGTTTCAGAAACTGTTTAACAGACTGTTTAAAGGATAATACATGGACGAACTGACTTTTGACAGCATCAAAGATGTTGACCTGAAAAAAACCATGGAAACCTCATACATCGATTACGCCATGAGCGTGATCGCGGCCCGGGCGCTTCCGGATGTGAGGGACGGGCTGAAGCCGGTACAGAGGCGTGTGCTCTATTCCATGATCGAATTGAATAATACGCCGGTCAAGCCTCATAGGAAATGTGCCCGTATTGTCGGTGATACCATGGGTAAATACCATCCCCATGGCGACAGTTCTATTTACGGAGCGCTCGTGAATCTTGCCCAGGACTGGAGTACCCGTTATCCTCTGGTGGACGGCCACGGAAATTTCGGTTCCGAGGACGGAGACGGGGCCGCAGCTATGCGTTATACCGAGGCCAGGCTTTCCAAGGTGGCCATGGAGATGCTGCGGGATATTAATAGGGATACCGTAGATTTTATTCCGAATTTTGATGAGACCGAGCAGGAGCCGACGGTTCTGCCTTCCCGTATTCCGAATCTTCTGGTGAACGGGACTACGGGTATTGCCGTGGGTATGGCAACAA
>JAFSXN010000136.1 GCA_017444015.1 Lachnospiraceae bacterium
CTTCTTAATTGAAGGGCGCGCCTCGCTACCTCTGCGAGGTTATAATCAGCGAGGCGCGCCGCACATTTGGCTCTGCCTGTCAAGCGATTTTTTGAAAAAAGTTGCTTCTTCAGGTGGCTGTTGCCGTACACGCGGTCAGGAGAGGAACGGAGGAGCTTTCTCTTTCGAGGGAGGCGGCAGCAGCGGTCTGCGGTCTGGGGACGATCGGCATGATGGTTCTGATGCTTTTGATCGGAGCCGGCTACAAAAGGGTTTTCGTGATCGGCAATAAGGACGGGCAAAGGATCAGGGCTGTTACCGCAGGTCTTTGTCCGGAGTGTTTTTGCGACATCAGGGAAGCCGATCCGGTCGAATGGCTGAGAGAAAGAACCGACGGTATTGATCTGTATTTCGAGAGTGTCGGGAAAAATGCTTCCATAAGCTTAGGAATTGACGTGGCGGCTCCGGGCGGGCGGATCGTGGCGGTGGGGAATCCGTATACGGATATGACGTTTCAGAGGAATACATGGTGTAGAATCCTTCGAAACCAGTTGACTGTCATCGGAACCTGGAACTCTTCCTTTGACGGCACTGACAGGGATAACTGGCATAGGGCAACGGAATGCCTGCGAAACGGCTGCGTTCCGCTAAAGACACTCATTACACACCGCCTGCCGCTGGAGAAGGCCAAAGAGGGCTTTCGTATTATGAGGGAAAGAAAAGAGGATCACGGTAAGGTACTTCTTGTGGGGAACGATCCGTAAACCGCCGGGATAGTGTTGCACACGAACCGGAAAGGGGATGTGAAAAAAGTCAGCCGGATTTCAGCTTTTGTACCGGAAGCAGCCATTTGTTCTTGGATTTGCTTTCGGGTATTAGGAAATAAATGGTGCTTTTTCACAGCCCCTATATATTCGTTCGTGAGTATGACATACGGAGATCAGAGCAAAAGCTGATCAAAACCGGTTGTTTCAAATATCTCCCGTACTTCCTTACTCATGCCGGAGAGCTTAAAGTGATCCTTGTTTTCCAGCGACTTGCACATCATAAGAAAAACGCGCAGTCCGGCGGAGGACACATAGGGCATGCGGCTTACATCCACATGGATCGCTTTGATATCGGTTCCCGCATTTTGAAATTGCTGCAGCAGCTCCGGAGCGGTGATCGTATCCATGCGGCCCTGGATGGATACTTCAAGGGTACCGTCCTTAACGCTGCTTTTTACCTCAAAGGGAAGATTATTTGCTGCTATGGGCTCCGCGGCGGTATTGTCCGCGACCGTAAGCTCCCAGAACGTCATCTTTTTAAATACCTCACGCACGGCGGCATCTGCATCGGGATTGCCTTTTAGCGATCCAATCTGTTCAGGGAGATAATCGGACATATTTATTTCGTTAAGCAAAAAGCCCATTTTCGTGATAAATGTCCGAACCTTTTGCTCATCCGGATCAAAAAATACGTTACCGTTAAATGTGACATCCGCTGTTGTTGCTGCCGCGCGGTTGGTGATCGCTTCATACATGGCAGTCAGCTGCGGATCGTGATTCAGTGCGGCGGCAGCGACCTCTTTGTCATAGAGGAAATACGCCCGGTCCGTGATCACCCAGCTTCCTCCATGCTTCTGAAGGAGCCGGCGGATATTGGAGAATACCTCCTCCAGCTCGGGCTGGGCAAAGTACATCAGCAGGCCCTCCGTTGTAATAAGAAAATTCCGGGCATTATCGTCAAACGCAGTCTCTAAGGAGTCATAATTTGTTGCATCGGCACCATGATAGGAAACCAGCGTATTATTTCCGATAATTGCCTCTGTTGCCGGACGGATATCGTCTATGACCGCAGGGAGATCGAAGCCAAAATATGTCCGTTCGCGGCGGAACATACGGATCCCTCTGGACGTATATCCGCAGGGCAGGTCTACGACCGTCCGATCCGCCATGCTTTCGACCAGACGGTTCATAGCCTGAAAACGGCTTTCCACAAGGATCGTATACGCCGGAAAAAGCTTCTTTATCTGTTCCACCATCCCGGCCGGGATTGCTTTGTTTTCCGTATCGTCCCCGAACGCACCGAAGCCAAGCTGCTCCAAAAGCAACCGGGAGTCTTCGTCTCCCGATGCGGCATCCAGCTGGACACAGGATTTTGCCGTATTAAATACCGGATTTACCATTTCTCTTAATTCCTGCTCATTCATAAAATAAAACCTCCCCATTGTTTTAATTTGGACGTAACCGTTTTAGTGTCCTTAGGCTGATGATCGGGTTCGCGAAGCGGTTCCGATGCTATTGATTATACGGGAAAAGTGTGTGGAATACAATACGGTCGTCAAATGCAAATAAATTTGCATTTTCCTCGTCTTTTTGTGGTATAACAGGCGCAAAGCGCCTGTTATCGCGTAGCGTCGTCGAAACAATATAATTATTGTTTCTCCTCGTGCTTTCATGGTATTATAGCAAGTGGATCGTTTTGTATGCTTGTGAGGAAAACCAATGACAATAACGGATTTGAATGCTCCGGAGGTGATGTTTTATACCGGATTGAACGAAAAGCAGGTAAAGAGGAGCTTTGAGCCGGAGGAGGGCGCTTTTATCTGTGAGAGTGCACGGGTGATTGAAAGAGCCATCAAAGCGGGATACCAACCGATTTCCTTTTTCGTGGAGGAGGGGAAGGAGAAAGCGATCGCATCCCTCGGTGTCAGTGAGGAACTGCCGGTTTTTACCGCATCGCATGAGCTGATGAAGGATATCACGGGTTATTCCCTGACAGGCGGGGTTCTTTGCGCCATGCGAAGGAAGCCTCTTTTGAATGAAGAGGAATTCATCAATGCTCACAATAGAATCGTTGTTCTTGATGATGTCGAAAATCCGACAAATGTCGGCGCGATATTTCGCTCGGCGACAGCACTTGGAGCAGATGGGGTCATACTGCTCAGGGGGAGTGCAGATCCTTTATACCGACGTGCTGCCAGGGTCAGCATGGGCACGGTCTTTCAGACGGATTGGACCTATGCCCGGCCGGAGGTGATGGCTATTATGAAGCAAAAGGGGTTTATGTCCTATGCGCTTGCGCTTGAGGAAGGAGCTGTCCCATTGCAAAAATGTGCACGGCGGAGCATCCGCGTGGCTGTCGTCCTGGGAAACGAGGATCATGGTATTTCTGAAGAAATTCTGTCGGCTTGTGATCAAACGGTTATGATTCCGATGCGGCAGAATGTTGATTCCCTGAATGTAGCGGCGGCAAGCGCGGTTGCCTTTTGGGAGCTGTTTCACGAGATTGATTAGGCGGTTTTTTTAAAAAGTATATGCGGGATGATCACATAATATGGCTTTTCCCCACAGCTTTATGGTAACTGATAAATAGCAGGAATACCCGTGGAATGGGTATCGACTATTATAGGAGGAGCATGGATATGGAGACAAAAAGCGAATTTAAGTTCCTGCTATGCCCAAGGTGTGGTGGGAAGACCAGAACGCAGGTAAAGAGAAATGGAAACTTTGAAAGTTATACAAATATTATCAAAGATTGGACGGATTTTCAGCAAGGTTGTATTTATCTGCTGCCTGGTTGGATTCGGTGGATGCGTCATTGGAATATTAGGTCTCGGTTTTGGAGGAGAGGTATTCAAACTGGGTGGGATAACAATTCATAGCATGATAGAGGGGCATTCCCACATGAGTATGCCCACCCTCTATACCACAATGGCGGTCGGCATGGTGTTTTGCGCAGCGGAGGCGGTTTTAAGCAAATTTGCGGAGCTATATTTCAAAAACGAACTTGCAGATGGCAATCCATTCACCCTGCACGGTGCAAAGGAGTTAATGCGTCTGGGTATTCTGACTATCGCAATTCCTTTAGGTACGGTGATTGTGTGTTCCATTGTGTTTCGATAGCGGACAATTTCTTTCTGGAGATTGAAAAATTATCCTATGATGGGTATTCATCTGTCGGGTTAGGCATAATGATGATCGTATCGTCGCTCTTATGCCGATATGGTGCCGAGATGCGCAGTGAGACGGTCTCTTTAACAGCCTGCGGCAGACAGATGGCGAAGGATGCAGTTGAACCGGCTCCTGACACCGGA